>CAYRFY010000926.1:0-2366 GCA_964423635.1 uncultured Armatimonadia bacterium
GGCCAGGCAGCGCATGCCGGAGCCCGTGGACGGCGATGGCTGGGCCACGTCGGCCGACGCGGTGAGCTTCCTCGATCTGGTCGAGCTGCACTTCATCGCCATCTTCCGTCGCCACGGCGTCTCCTGGCCGACAATACGAACGGCCGCCGGCAACCTCACCCGGCAGTTCGGTGCCCAGTGGCCCTTCGCCACGAGGGAGTTCTACACCGATGGCAGCACCGTGTTCATCGGCGGAGAGCGCCCGCCGGCAGCAGCGGAAGAGTGCGTCTCCTTGCAGGATCTGAAGCTCGGGCAGCACGTCTTCAGGAGCTTCGCCATGCCGTATGTCAGTCGCGTTGACTGGGGAGAGCAGCATGCTGAGCGGCTGTGGCCGCTGGGCAAGGAGGCCCCAGTGCTTATCGACCCCCAGAGAGCCTTTGGCAAGCCCCTGGACAGTGAGAGTGGAGTGCCGACTCGCGTGCTGTACGAGGCGCTGTCCGGAGACGCGAGCGCGGCCGAGGTTGCCGACTGGTTTGGCGTCCCGGTCACTTCCGTTGATGCTGCCGTGCAATACGAGCGCGCGCTGCGAGCGGCGTGAATTGCCTCGAGGCGGCATGGTTTTCTTCTTCGACAACAACCTGTCGCCCCGCATCGCGCAGATCCTCGTACTGCTGGGCGAGGATGTGGAACACCTGCGGAGCAGCTTCGGCGCCGCCACTCCCGATGCGGAGTGGATAGCGGCGGTGGCGGCACGGGGCCGAATCTTGGTGACTGGCGACCGGAAGATGCGCACGAGACGCCGCGAGGCCGAACTGCTCAGCGCCTGCGGACTCACGGTTGTATTCGTAGAGCCCAGCGTATTGCGTGAGAAGAGGTGGGAGCAGGCCCGGTGGTTCCTTGCCCATTGGCGGGAGATCGCCTGTGAGGCAGTGGCGGCCCCAAGGGGCTCGTCGTTCCGTGCTACCAAGACGGGCCGGCTCGTACGTTACGGGCAGTGACCGGCCGCGGTGTGGGCTCCGTGCCTGCGGGCCCAACGGCAGTGGCGGGTAACGTCAGGGTCCCGCATCGTGGGAGAGACAGGGGGCAGCGGTAGGCGCGGCCGTCACGTTTGGCCGTGCCCGTCTCGCAAGGCGGGATCCGGGCCGAAGAGGCGGTCGCGTCGTTCGGGACCGCCTGTCGGGCACGTGCTACAACCCGTGGATCGAGTGACCGCAGACAAACGCCGCGCCCCCCGCGCCGGCATAGCGCGCCACTAGCTCCCCCACACGCAACGAGGGCGGCCGAGATCGGCCGCCCTCGTCTGGTTCTCTCCCGCTGCCGGACCCTACTGGCGCACCACTTCGATGTGCATCTCCCCATCGTCGAGGGTGCCCGTCATCTCGAGCTGGGCGCCGTTGGGGCCGCCCGGCGCGACGATGTGGAGGTCCATGCTCTGGGTGATATCCATGATCGTCTTCGCCGCCTGGCCCGCCGCGAGGTCGAAGTAGATGACGAACTGCACCTCCATGCTCATCTTGTCGACCTGCATCTGGAACGGCGTGCCGGTGGCATCGGCGCTGGGCATCTCCCCGCCGGTGGCCAGAGTCGACTTGCCCTCCAGCCGGGCGCACCGTACCCCCTCCAACTCCTCGATCCCGACGTACTTGGTCTCCGTGGTCGCCGCGATCTCGCCCGTCTCGCCCGCGGGCACCTTGGCCTCATGCTTCCAGGTCTCGCCCGGCTTGACGGGGTTCTCCGGGAGGCGGGAAGTCAGCGAGTTGAGTTGGGTGAAGTCGATTCCGCCCAGGCCGGAGGCCTTCAGCAGGCCCGAGATCTGCTCCGTGCTCTCCTCATCCATCTTGGTCTCGCCATTGGGCTTCATGGTCATCTTGTAGCCCTGGCCCAGGGAGGCCATCATCTTGGCGGTGTTGGGATCGTCCAGGGTCTCCCCGTTGACCGTGAGCACCAGTTCCCCGTCCTCGAAAGACATCACGACGAACTGCGTCTGCCCGTCGGCCTTCGTGGTGGTCTCTGTGAGCATATACGGGATCGTGGCGATCAGGTGACCGGAGCCGTCTTCCTCCACCCGGTCGCACTTTTGCACCAGGTCCATCTCCATCCTCATCATGGTCTCGATCGTCTTGGGCCCCCCGGCCTGCTGGGGCAAATCGATGGTCATCGGGATGGTTCCGGAGCCGCTGAGCTCCTGGACCATCTCGGTGTCGGCTTCGAACTTGTAGCGGAGCAAGATGGCCTCGTCATCGGCGGCGATGGCGGCCAGAGCAAAGCTCGCCACTAGAGCGGTGGCGGTCAGCAGCAGGAGCAAGCGTCTCATCTGCGTCCTCCCCGTGGTGTGGACTGGATCGCGACGGGCCCTGCGACCTGTCTCTCTATCCATGTAGAACGGC
>CAYRFY010000927.1:0-2363 GCA_964423635.1 uncultured Armatimonadia bacterium
GGCGCAAGACCTTACCGTTCTCGTCGAGGTCGGCCGAGTAGCCGTCCCAGCGGCCGTAGTCGTAGCGGCTGTAACCCCGGCGCGTGCCGGCCCAGGAGAACTCGTCGCAGTAGATGCCATCCAGGTCCAGCTCACGAAACGCCCGCTCCACTCCGCCCAGCACCTGGCGCAGGTACTCCGAACCCGGGAGAGGGACGTAGTACAGCACGCCCCAGTCCCTGTCCACGTAGTCACCCAGCCAGGCCCGGGAGTAATGGGAAGTCTCGAAGGGCTTGCCTTCCGGCGTGAGGATGGCCTCATCGGCGATGGGCCAGCGGTGGGCCAACGGCTTGTAGACGGCCTCCATGGCCGGGTGGAGCATCTGCATAACCTTGACGTTTGGCGCCGCGCGGCGGATGCGCTCCACGTCGAGGCGCAGTTGCTCGTGGTACGGCTCGCGGTGGGCGAAGGTCAAGAATGCGTCCACATCCAGATCGGGACAGCCGCCGGGTGCCGGGGGCGCGTCGACCGGGAGCTTGGGATACCTGCCGGCCGTCACGACCCTGGCGTCGGGAACCAGCCGCTGCCACGGCCCGAGCACCACGTAGACGGGGCCCAGATGGCTCAGAGCCTGCCGGACACGCTCATCCTCGTCCATCTCGCCCCCCGGCCGTGCGTAACCCCAGAACACCGCGTGCTGCTGAGTGACGCCGCCGACACCCCAGCGCTTCCGCACGCCATTGATGAAACCGAAGTAGCCGTCTCCGGCGGCGACGGGGGTGAGGGTGAGCTCGAAGCTCACCTGCTTGCCCGGCGCCAGTGCCAGAGTAGTGGAATAGACCTCCCCGCCCCCGGCGCTGTAGCGCAGTCCCACGAGCAGGCGAAGCCAGTCGCTTTCCGCCGTTATTCCCGCCCCAGAGCCGTCGGCGGCTTCCAGGTAGAGGGTGGGGTTACCGGGACTGCCGGCGAGGACGCTGCCGCCGTCGGAGCCGCCCAGGCGGAAGTCGGTGGCGCCCTGCCGGGGGAAGACCCGATGGCGGAAGGGGATACCCGTGATCTGCTCTCCGAGGTTGGTCCACGTCTCCCGCCAGCGGACGACACCGTCCTCGATGGCTACGGTGCGCCGCAGACCGACGCTCTCCCAGTTGGCCTGCAGGGCGAACCCGGCGGGGCCGGAAGGCTCGATCGCCACGCTTACCCCCGCGCCGGGTCCGGCGGCATCGTCGGCGATCAGGCACGAATCGGTTGATGGGGTCATCCCCAGCCCGGTCTCCACCAGGACCTCTGCGCCGCCGGACTGAACGATAAAGCCGCCGGCTGTGCTCTGGCGAAGGGTGATGCCGCCGCGCTCTACGGTCTGGGATACCTCGCCGCGTTCCGGGACGCTCATCTTTGGCGCCGGCAACGAGGCGCGATCCAGCCACCCCACGGCGATGTCCTGTACCACGAGATCGCGCACGGCACCCTCGGGCTGTGTTGCGAGGTGATTGCCAAACTGCAGGGAGTTGCCGTCCACGCCGCTCACGAGGTCGGCAATGTCCAGGAGGAATGTGCCGCCGAGTCCGTCTTCACTCATTGCGTCGGCCTGCTCGGCGTCCGGGGCGAACATGGCCATGATGCGCTCGCCGCTGAATACCGAGAAGCCGCTGTCTGTGCGGCCTGTGAGCTCAAAGCTCACGGGACGGCCCAGGAGCCGCTCCTGACCGCCACCATCTCGCCTGCCCACGGGAGCGCCGTTGACAAGCACGGAAGCGTTGTAGTTGCACCCGGCCGGCGACTGATGGGCGATGTAGGCCCGGAAGCCGAGGGCGGTGACAAGACCGGCCCGCGCAGGAAGCGCGGGCAGCGTGAGAGTTGCCGACTGGCCCGGCGCGATGCGGACGGGCTCAAGGTGAACAGGATCCTGCAGGGCGGTCGCCTCCCCCTCAGCACCGAGAGACACAGAGGCGATGAGTAAAAGGCAGGGCACGGCGGCCGTGAGAAGTGTCATGGTCAAGACTCCTGTTCCGGATGAAGCGCCGATCAGGGCCGTGAGGCATGGGCCCCACGGCGTACCATGTAGCATGTTCCCCTGTTCCATCAATGGCAACGGAACTCATTTCGCCCCTCGCCCGGCCCTTCCTCTTCATCACGCTCTTCAGGAGAGATCAGGAGAGCGCGTCGCGCGAAACGCCGAACGGCTTGAGCCGTTCGGCGTTGATCGGGCTTGTATAGGTTCGGCCGAAAGATCGCGCCTGCTGTTGAGATGTCATCCTGGAGCGCCGGCGTCGCAAGCCCAAGCGGCGCAAGCTCAGGCTTGCGCCGCTTGGGCGAGGAATCTCGCGATATCCCAGGGGATTCTTCGAGCTGCTCTTGCCGGGAGCGGACGCTCTCAGAATGACACT
>CAYRFY010000928.1:0-2362 GCA_964423635.1 uncultured Armatimonadia bacterium
GACGGTTTCCACGGGGACATCCGCGGTGGGCTCGAAGTCTCCGCTCTCGAGCAGGTTCTCCTCGCCGCCCTGCAGGACTAATGAGGCGTCGTCGAACCACGCGGTGCCGGTGTGGGGAGGCCGCAAAAGCAGGTGGTAGGAGAGCGCGGTGACCGGTTTGGGCGGAGTGATGGTCTGCTCTAGAAGCTCCCAGTCCTGGGTGCCCGTCTTCGCCGGAACCACGAAGCCCCAGCCGGTGGTGCCGTCGGCGTAGGTCAGGTCGATGTACAGCGAGTAGTTTGGACCCGGCTCGCCTGTGACGTTTTCGGCCTTCGTCCAGGCTCTGGCCACCAGCGGCTCGGGCTCGGTCTGATTGAGGACCACCGTCTGCGAAGCGCCCCGGGCCCCCTCCTCCCCGTCCTTGCGCACCAGCCGGATAGCGCCGGAGCCATCGCGGCCTGCGGCCTGAGCCACCTCGTAGCCCTCGACCCAGGGCCGCCAGGCGCCTTGCTGCCCCCCGGCGTTGCGGAACGCCGATTCGATGGAGGCCCATTCAGAGCGGAACTGGGTCACGGTCTCGGGAGAGCTTTCCTCCACCGAGGGCGCGGGGTTGAGGATGTACAGGGCGCCGTCACACCACGGGGCCACCGTGATCCCCCCGTGCCAGTCGCCGTCCTGATCGGCGATGGCCGAGGTCAAGGTGGCCTGACTCTGGCGGTCGCCGGCGGCGGCCTTCTCCCGGATGAAGGCCTGCGCCCGCTGGTCGCTGCGCTCCATCTCCTCGGGCATCGCCAGCCAGTGACTCATGGGCTCGACGTAGACGAAGCTGTAGATCCCCTGGGCCTCGTCGAAGGGCACGTTGTTGTTGCCCTCCTTGAACTGGAACCCGAAGTCCTCGAAGCCCGCCACGGTGGCGATATCGGTGAAGGGCATCCAGATGCCCTCCTTGTCATTGCGCTTGGCAAAGCAGCTCGGGCACAGCTCGTAGTACCTCTGCAGCGCCGAGCGGAAGCCCCACTTCGGGTCGCAGCGGTAGAGCAGGAGGCTGAAGCTCGCGGAAGAGGGGAAATTGCGGGTGAGCGGCGAGAGCCCAAGGTCCACGGCGCCGTACAGCTCGCCGAAGGAGGCCGCATAGCCGAAACGCCAGAGTCTGGGCACATCCAGGGGCGCTGCGATGGCCACGGCCTCCTCGGCCGTGGAGACACAGCCCAGCGGGTAGCGGGAGGCCATGCCGAGGGCGCCGGCCTCGACACCGGCCAGGCTCGCGTATTCGCCGGTAGCCGCGATCTCCCGGGCCGTGCGCTGATCGTCGTGCCACTTGCCCCCCACGGCCTGCAGCGGGTACGTGAAGTACACCGTCACCGCGCGATTGCCCCCGGTGGTGTCACGGACGAGACCGTCAATGCGCAGCGCGCCGTCGAGGGCGCGATAGTCGGCCTCCAGCTCCAGCCCGAGGCTCGTGGCCTCACCCCGGAAATGGATGGTGCCGTCCTCGAGCCGCTCCGGAGGCCCCGTGGGGCGGACGAAGGCAGACTCTCCGGCCACATCACGGAGCAGGAACCCGCCGGGCCCCGGAGCGAGTAGAGCACCGCCGGCGCCGTCCAATTGCAGGGACAGCCCGTCGCCGCCGGTAATCGTCGGCCCCGCCACAGGCGCCGCGGTGACCGGAACACTCTCGCTGACGATGCCGTCGAAGATCGCCGCACCCTCCGGGGGCTCGATCTCCCACAGCTTGAAGTCGTCAAACCACGCGGTGCCGGTATGGCGGCGGAAGATACCGTGGACGGAGACCTTCTTGATGGGCTTTTGGGGATACACGGCGACCCGGGCCCGCTGCCAGTCATGGGTCCCGGTCTTGAAGGCCTTGATCTGGCCCCACAGCGGGGTGCCGTCGGTGTACTCCAGGTCGAGGTAGAGCGAATAGTCGGCATCCCGTGCTCCCGACACGTCTTGGGCTCTGCTCCAGAGCTCGGCGAGGATCGGCACGGGCCTGTCCTGGTCAAGCTCGACGACATACGTCAGCCCACGGTGCTCGTCGGCGGAGGCATTGCTGCAGCGGGCGCTGTGGCCGGCGGAGTGGAAGACCTCCGCATCCACCTCGCACCCCAGCTCCCAGGGCTCGAAGCCGGCGAACCCTTGCTCCTCCACGACCTCCAGGTCTCCGTTGGTCAGGAGTTGCTCGCCCGCGGCCTCGGCGGCCACCGGAGAGCGGATGACGGTTCCCTCATCGGCGGCGGCAGATCCCGATACGGCCATCGCAAGAGCGAGGAAGAGAAGCTGCATCGTCAACGACCTCCTTTGGGCACTGGGGGAATAACCGTGGGGCGGAACGGCGACGACGCCCGCCGTTCTGTAGGGCGCGGGCCTGTACCGCGCCGCCGTT
>CAYRFY010000929.1:0-2362 GCA_964423635.1 uncultured Armatimonadia bacterium
AAAAAAACCAATAACAAAACCACAATCTCCACAATTCAAAAAATCAAAAATATTATGTGTTTAAGCGTACCGGCGCAAGTGATGAAAATAGAAGGCGACACTGCCGAAGTGAGCGTGGGCGGCACGCTGCTCAGCGCCAACCTGAGCCTGGTGGATGATGTGGTGGTGGAGAAGATCCAGGAGCCCGCGGAGGCGATGGCCGAGATCCTCGGCAAGGCGCAGATGGACGGGAACGAGCAACGCCTGGCCGCCCGCTGGCTGCTGAGGCAGGGCGACGTCGAGGGGGCGGCGGGGATCATGCGCCGGGCCGAGGGCCTGGCCCGCGCCGACATCGCGACCGTCATCGCTCTGGCGCTCCCGGAGGGCGCGGCGCGCCTTCCGTACGTGGTGGAAGCCGTTGCCTACGGGGGGCCTACCTATCACGAGGGCATGGACCGATTCGCGGAGATGACGACGGGGATGGACGCCGGCGAGAAGCTGGACATCGCGCTACAAGCCATTGAGCTCAATCCGGATCTGGACCGCGCGGCCCGGGCCCTGAGTCTGATCGTGAGTGGCACGACGGACACCGGCGGGCCGCGGCCGATCGCCGAGATGGAGGCCTCCCTTGTCGCACGGGACGAGGCGGTGCAAAAGGCACTGGCGATGGCCCCTGCGGGCTCCGCTGCAGCCGATGAGCTCAGAAGCGCCGCTGAGGCAACCGGGGAGGCCAAAAGGCAGATGGAGGAGCGCAAAGCGCGTCTGGGAAGCTGCTCGGTCACCCTCGACGGCCATCCCGTGACCCCTGAAAGCCACCGGATCGTCGTCCCGGACGAGCCCACGCCGCAGGAGAGCTACGCCGCCGCCGACCTCCGCTGCCACCTCGAGTTGCTCACCGGGAAGCTGTACGCCCTGTGCGGCGAGACCGAAGCCGACGGTCGGCCGGGGTTCTACGTGGGAAACACTCGCCGAGCGCAGGACAGCGCCCTCGACCTGCCGTCCCTCAAGCTGGAGGGCATTCACATCAAGACCGACGGCCCCTCGGTCCTCCTGGCCGGCAACCAGCGGGGCGTGCTGTACGCCACCTACCAGTTCCTGGAGGACTATCTGGGCTGTCGGTGGTTCGCCCCGGACTGCTCCACCTGGCCGCGCGAAGGCACGCTCGCCGTGCCCGAGATCGATCGCCGCTACATCCCGCCCCTGGAATACCGGGGCGGCGACTATCCCATCGCCCGGCCGGGCGATTTCGCCGTCCGCCTGCGGCTCAACGGCGCCAATCACCAGATGACGGCCGAGCAGGGCTCCCGCGTGGGCGTCCACAGCCTGGCACACACCTTCGCAGCCCTCTGCCCTCCGGAGAAGTACTTCGCCGAGCATCCCGAGTACTTCTCCCTCGTCAACGGGGAGCGCCAGTCCGGTTACTCCCAGCTCTGCCTGACCAATCCCGACGTGCTGCGGATCTGCACCGAAGGCGTGCGGCGCTGGATACGGCAGCTCCCCGACTGCAAGGTGTTCTCCGTGTCCCAAAACGACACGTGGGGCTACTGTGAGTGCGAGAAATGCCGGGCGGTGGCGGAGGAGGAGGGAAGCCAGAGCGGGCCGGTGGTGCGCTTTGTCAATGCCATCGCCGACGCCATCCGGGATGAGGCGCCGGATGTGGCCATCGAGACTTTGGCCTATCAGTATACCCGCAAGCCGCCGCTGAAGGCCAAGCCCCGGCCGAATGTGATCATCTGCCTTTGCAGCATCGAGTGCTGCTTCGCGCACACCCTGGCCGACTGCGAGGCCAACAGGTCTTTCGCCGATGACATCAGGGGCTGGAACCAGATCTGCGACCGCCTCTGGATCTGGGACTATGTGATCAACTACGCCCACTCCGTCTGCCCCTTCCCAAACCTGCAGGTGATCCGGCCCAACATCGAGTTCTTCATCGAGAACGGGGTGAAGGGGATCTACGAGGAGTCCTGCTACTTCACCAGGGGCTCGGAGCTGCAGGAGTTGCGCAATTACCTGATTGCCAAGACACTGTGGGACCCTTCATACGACACGGAGCAGGCGGTGCATGAGTTCTGCGCCGCCTACTACGGCCCGGCCGCGCCGCACATCCTGGGATACCTGGAGCTGGCGGAGAAGACGGTGACGGCCGACCCGACGACGCACATGATGATCTTCTCCCATCCC
Organism: uncultured Armatimonadia bacterium; assembly: GCA_964423635.1. GTDB lineage: Bacteria > Armatimonadota > Zipacnadia > Zipacnadales > JABUFB01 > CAYRFY01. The sequence continues at coordinate 2,161 of CAYRFY010000929.1, forward strand.
AGCAGCTATCTGAAGGCGGAGATGATCCCGCAGGCCCGGGAACTGTTTGACCGCGCCGAAGCGGCCGTGGGGCAGGACGCCACCCTGCTGCACCGGGTGCAGGTGGCGCGTCTGCCGGTAATCTACGCCGAGATTGCCCTGAGCGCCGGGGGCACGTGGTCCGAGGAGGAAGACCGGCTGGTGCAGGTGGGCGGAGCGGATG
>CAYRFY010000930.1:0-2355 GCA_964423635.1 uncultured Armatimonadia bacterium
GACGATGCAATTGAAGACCGCCGGCTCGCAGTTCTTCGTACCCGATGGCGTCTCTGACGAGGAGGCGCTCAGCCGCACCACCTGCATGGGCGTCTCGGCCCACCAGGACGACCTCGAGATCATGTCCTTCCACGGCATCATCGAGTGCTTCGGCCAGACAGATAAGTGGTTTGGCGGCGTTATCGTGACCAATGGCGCCGGAGCCCCCCGGGCCGACATCTACGGCGATTACACCGACGAGATGATGATGGAAGTGCGGGCCAGGGAGCAGAAGAAAGCCGCCTATATCGGGGAATACAGCTATCAAGCGCTCCTGCACTACGCCAGCTCCGCCGTCAAGGACCCGGCCAACACGGACCCCACCGATGAGCTGAAGATGCTGTTTGAAAAGAGCCGCCCCTCGCGGATCTACACCCACAATCTGGCGGACAAGCACGACACCCACGTGGGCGTGACGCTGGCCGTCATCGAGGCCTGCCGGCAATTGCCCGCCGAGATCAGGCCCAAAGAGGTCTGGGGCTGCGAAGTCTGGCGCGATCTGGACTGGATGACCGACAGCGACAAGGTCGTCCTGGACTGCACCCCTCACGAGAATCTCCAGGCCGCCCTGCTGGGCGTCTTCGACTCTCAGGTCTGCGGCGGCAAGCGCTACGATCTGGCTACCCTGGGCCGCCGCCGCGCCCACGCTACGTACCACGAGTCTCACGGCGTCGACATGGCCGAACTGCTCAACTTCGGCATGGACCTGACCCCGCTGATCAATGACCCGCAGATGAGTGTGCAGGCCTACGTGAAGGGCTACCTGGACAGGATGTATGACGAGGTCTCAGCCCGCATCGGCAAGGTCGGCGGCAAGTAGGGCCGCGGTGCGGCGAGTCGCGGGTCAACGGCGAACGGCATCGGCACACGACGGGCGCTCGGTGCCGCTGCTCCCGCAAGGTAGGACCGTTGCCTTCGCTCCCGCCCTGCGGGACCGTTGCCGTTGACGCCTTTGCCTTTGACGCCGTCGCCGTTAAGGCCGTTGCCTTTGACTCGCGACTCGCGACTCGCCGACTCGTGACTTCCCGATGCAGATATCTCTCACTTCTCATTCGGCCGCCGAGACGCAGGGCATTGCCAGGCGGCTGGGGGCTGTGCTGGTCGAGGGCGACGTGGTCGCCCTGGATGGCGATCTGGGCGCGGGCAAGACCTGCTTCGTCCAGGGGCTTGCCGAGGGCCTCGGGATCGAGGGCCCGGTCACGAGTCCGACTTTCATCCTGATGCGTGAGCATCCCGGCTCCCCGCCGCTGTGCCACGCCGACGCCTATCGGCTGGGATCGGCGCTGGAGCTGGAGGACCTCGGGCTGGAAGATATCCTCGCCCGCTGCGTGCTGGCCATCGAGTGGGCGCAGAGGGTCGAGGATGCCCTGCCCGAGGAGCGAGTGAACGTGCACTTGCGCCGCACGGGAGAAGAGTGTCGGCAGATCGCTCTCGCCGCCACCGGCCCGCGGCTGGCGAGAGCTCTCGAGGAGGCCTTCAGTTGAGGATCCTGGCTATCGAGACCTCCGGCGAGCGGAGCAGTGTGGCGCTGGTGCACGAGGCCCGGGTGCTGTCCGAGCGGTTCTTCCCCAGTCGCATGTCCCTGTGCCAGACGCTATCTTGTCACATCCAGTCGGTGCTGGAGACCGAGACCCTCGCGGACGCGGCTCTGGACGGCCTTGCGGTGGCGACGGGGCCGGGGTCCTTCACCGGCCTGCGGCTGGGTGTTGCGATGGCCAAGGCCATTGCCCACGCCACCGGCCTGCCGCTGGTGGGAGTAGGGACGCACGAGATCCTCGCCTGGCCGCTGGCGGTGGCCTGCGAGGCCCACATCTGCGTGATGCAGCACGCGCGCAGGGAGGACGTGTACACAAGCACCTATCACGCCGGGGCCGGGGCCCTGGAGGTTATGCACGACTGTGAAGTTCTCGCAGTTGGTGACCTCGCCACGCGTCTCGCCGCGTCGGGGGGTGCGGTGGTCTGTGTCGGTGACGGTGTGGCGCGCCACCTGGCGGTGCTCGAGGGTGAGCTGGGCGAGCGTCTGCGGCCGGCGCCGCCGGCACTGGACTCCCCTCGCGCCGGCGTACTGGGCGCGATTGCCACGCCGCGGATGGCCAGTGCCGATACGGCCGCCGCCCACAGTCTGCGCCCCAGGTACTGTCTGATCTCCCAGGCCGAGCGCTCGCACGGGATAGATCTGGGGATGGGTTGAGGCGAGATCGCTGCCGTTGGCCTTTCCCGTTCGCCGAGCACCTTTCCGGCCGTGGGCACACAGTGGTGAAAGCCACCGTGCCGGCGGGTCTCCAGGCCCGCCAGCCGTTGGTGTTGGCCGTCCGT
>CAYRFY010000931.1:0-2355 GCA_964423635.1 uncultured Armatimonadia bacterium
GGAATGGCGAAATGTGGCCCCAGTGCGTTCATGCATAATGTGAGTTTCCAGCCCGCCGGCGTCGGCTGTTGCCGGGGTACATTGGCGTGGTAGAGGCCCGAGCCACAGTCCTTCGCCGTCCGGTGCTGCTCAGACCATCGCCCGGATCGTCTGCACGATGTCCTCGACCTGCGGGATGCAATAGTCCTCCAGTGGCGGGCTATAGGGCATGGCCGCCGGCTTGCTCCCCAGGACCTTCGGCGGGGCCTTGAGCATGTCCACCCCGGCCTCCACCACTCGGCGCACGATCTCCGCCCCGACGCCCCCGCGCTCCGGGGCCTCGTGCACCACCAGCAGCCGCCCGGTCTTCCTTACCGAGGCCAGGATCGTCTCCACATCCAGCGGCACCACCGTGCGCGGGTCCACCACCTCCACGCTGACTTCACCCGCCAGCTCCTCCGCCGCCTGCAGGGCCTTAACCATCCCGTACGATACCGAGACGAGAGTGATGTCCTGGCCCTCGCGTTTCACATCGGCCTGGCCCAGCGGGATCAGCAGGTCGCCCTCGGGCACCTCGCCGGAGATGGGGAAGAGGAGCCGGTGCTGAATGTAGACCACCGGGCCGTCGTCCCGGATACTGGACTTCAAGAGCCCCTTGGCGTCGGCCGGGGTGCTGGGCATGGCCACCTTGAGGCCGGGAGTGTGCAGGAACCAGGCCTCGTGGCTGCCGCTGTGATGACCGCCCTCCCGGGTGCCGCAGCCGGCCGGGGTCTTGATGACCATCGGCACCTTCAGTTGGCCGCCGGACATCAGGTTCATCTTCGCCGCCTGATTGCAGATCTGGTCCATGCAGACGGTGACGAAGTCGCAGTACATGATCTCCACAACGGGGCGGAGACCGACGGCCGCCGCCCCCACGCCCAGGCCGGTAAAGGCGGCCTCGGAAATCGGGGTCTGGAACACGCGGCGCTCCCGCAGGGCAGCGAAGACGTCCTCGGCCTCGCGGACCGGGCCGATGTCCTCTCCGATGACGAAGACCGACTCATCGCGTTGCATCTCTTCGCTCAGAGCCTCGTTGATCGCTGCTGCATAGCTCATCTGTGGCATGTCGGGTTTCTCCCCCGGCGGCCGCAAGGGCCGCAGCGGTGATGGGGTTTGGTAAAGGCCAACGCGGGCGGGCTGGAAAGCGCCGGCGAACGACTGTAGGGCGCGGCCCTGTACCGCGCCACTGTCCCTCGACAACCGCCGACTCACATCTCCCCGCTCTCCCGCCCCGTCTCCCTTCCTCGCCCAAACGCCGGGCGAGGCGACCCCAGGGACGACACTCCTCTTCGCCGTTCTCTGTAGTCTCCGCCGCTCTCCGTGACCTGTGCGGTACGGGGCTTGTCGTTCTCCGTGGAACTCCGTGCTCTCCGTGGTCTGACGTTGTGCGGAAGGGCGAACGGTACCGGTCTGGCCCCTACCACCGGGCTCCTAACCCTTCGCCGCGTGGAGTGCCTCCACGGCTGCGTCTACCAGCACGCTGTCGGCATCGTCCCGCAGCGCGAGGCCGCAGTGCCTGGCCCGGGCCGTCTCGATCTCGTAGCCCCCGAAGGCCACCTCATCCTGCGTGGGGATGTACCCGATCGCCCCGTTGGCGTAGTCGATGGGCAAAGTGAGCGAGAAGGGCGAGCGCTGCGCGATCTGTCGGCCGATGCGGAAGAACACCTCCGCCGGCAGGCCGATCAGCGCGATGTCGCCGATGGCAATAACCTGCAATTCCACCGGAAGCGTGAGATCGGTCTCGCCCCGCTCGCAGGCCTCCAGGCGCTCCCTGGCGCTGCGCAGGCGGCGGCCCAGCTCCCAGGACAGTGGGAGGCTGTCATCGTAAGGCACCCCCTCGCGCTCCGCGTGCTCCCGCCGGGCCTTCTCGGCGGCCTCCTCGGCGGCCCGCAGCTCGGCCCGGCAGTCCTCCAGCGGCGGCATCCTCTGCAGCGGCAGGGCGCAGGAGCCCGTGTGCACCCCCAGAGCCTCCACGGACTGCGTCTCGCGGATGTCGAGACAGGCCTGATATACCGCGGCGCCCAGCACGTTGCCGTGCCGGTCCACCCAGTCGAAGGTCAGGCGGGGATAGGGGTTCTGATCGGCTCCGCATCCGCCGACGAACATAGCCCTGGCGCCCGGCATGAGCCGTTCCACGAAGCGGCGGGCCTCGCCCTGGTACTCGGCGCTGAGCCAGAGGTTGTCGGGCCCCATCGTCGTGCCATGACAGGCGTACTGGAACAGCACCCCCACGGTCTCGCCTGTTTCGGCGCTGTCGAAGCGCAGCACGTCCGTCTGGTCCGGAGTGGGGCCCACCGGGTTGTAGCCCAGGATGGTGCCCTTCTCCGTGCGCTC
>CAYRFY010000932.1:0-2354 GCA_964423635.1 uncultured Armatimonadia bacterium
TTTCCAGCCCGCCAAGCCGGCCTGGAAGGCCGGCGTCGGCCTCGGTTGTACTACTAGCCCGCCCTGCCAGGGATGGGGCCTTCAGCCCGTCGTGGTCTCTGTGCGTACATCGAGCCGCCGGCCGGAAACACGACGACGGCGACCCACCGCCGGCGACACCTGAATACCACCACACCGACGGAGGCCCGAGGCCGCAAACACCACCCCGAAGGTCCTGCAGGACCCGGCACCGCGCAACGAACTCACTGGGAGACAACCCATGGCACAGTCGCGACCGGGCGACATCAACGATGTCGTCCTAGATCTCATGACATACCAGGCCTTCATCGCGGGCCTGTCCCACCTGCCGGAGATGATCGCCGCCGGTGGCACCACCATGCAGGAGTGCCTGCTGCGCATCCTGACCGAGGCCTGCGACTCTGAGTTCGCCTTCGCCGCGGTCTCCCACCCGGAGGACGACACTCTGCGCCCCTTCGCCTGGTACCCCAATACACCACCGGTCGCTTTGCCACAGCGAATCTCCAGTCCCGCCCTGGCGACACTGGTCAAGCAGGGACGCCATGACGTGCTGGTGGACGGCGACGCCCAGGCCAAGATTGGTGTTGAGGGCGTGCGCACGGCCCTCGTGGTACCCTACAGCAACCGCGGCGCCGCATGTGTGCTGTGCGTCTGCAATAGAGACCCCGACGCCTACGCCCGTCCCGGACTGGGCATGCCCTATATCAGCCACGAAGTGAAGATGTGTCAGGCGCTGCTGCAGTTGCGGCCGCTGTGAAGAGCAGAGAAGACGACGGACTGCAAGAGCGGGGCCAGCGGCAGCGGCACGACATCCGACAAGCACCGCCATCGCGAGGGGGCACCGACCATGGAGCAAGTCAACGAGTTCGATCTGCAGTTTCGCCACGGCGACCATGGCCCCAAGTACCTGTTTCGCGGGCCGCACTACGAGTGGGGCGTGATCGTGCTGAAGGCCGGTCAGGCCATGGGCCCGCATAGGCACGAGGAGGTCGAAGAGACCTTCTACTTCGAGGCCGGCAATCCCCAAATCGTGGTGGACGGCGTCGCGAACCGCGTGCGCCCCGGCGATGTGTTCAAGCTGTCCCCCGGCGAGGCCCACGATATCGTCAATGACACCGACCACGACACGCGGCTGATCTTCATCAAGGCGCCGTACCTCCCGAAGGATAAGGTGGATCTGGGATAGGCCGCCTCGAGGGTCTCCGCGCAGCCGGTGGGCGGCGGGGCCACGTACCGGGCACGACCACTTTGCGCACAGTGGGAGGGACCATGCACATCGAGGAGAGCTTCGAGCGGATCAGGGCCTGTGGCGTGATGGCCGTCATCCGTGGCATCCGGGAGGACGATCTGCGGCGCACTATCGAGGCCGTGCTGGCCGGCGGAGTGTGTTGTGTAGAGATCGCCATGTCGGTACGCGGCGCGTTGAAGGACATCGCCCGGCTGGCCCAGGAATTCGGCGCCGACGCCGTCATCGGCGCCGGAGAGGTTCTCAACGCGGAGATGGCGCAGGTGGCCATGGTGGCGGGCTCGCACTTCTGCACGGGCATCGGGGCCAACGTGCACATGATCCGCGCCTGTCATCGCCGGGATACCCTGGCCATCCCCGGCGCCCTCACTCCCACCGAGATACAGGCCGCCTGGCACGAGGGCGCCAGCCTCATCAAGGTCTTTCCGGGGAACATGGTCGGTCCTGAGTACCTCGAGACGGTGCGCGGCCCCCTGCCCCGGGTGGAGCTCATGGTCTCCGGAGGTGTGACACCGGAGACCGCCCCGGCCTTCATCCGCTCCGGCGCCGTCGCCATCGGGGCCGGTCGGGGAATCATCGACGCGGCGGCCATCGCCGAGGGCAAGTTCGAGCAGATAACCCACAGCGCCCGGCGGATGTTCGAGGCGGTGCAGTCGGCCCGCCCGTAGCGTCACCTGAGGTGAACCGTCCGCCCGTACGAGCGTCCAAGGTTTCCGGGATACCCATGTGGTCCGCCGACACTCCAGATATCACAGGCTCAATGCGAAACGACTCCCGCACTATACCCTTTGCCGCCCGCAGCCATCTCATCCTCCTGGGCCTGTGCCTGGCCACCCAGTCGTGGGCCGTGACGGTGCGCGTAGCCGGACGCGTGGTGTCCTCCACGCCGGCGCCGCTGGACGTGAACGGGCAGCTCCTGGTGCCGGCCCCGTTCCTGTCCGAATGGCTGGGCATCTCATCCACATAGTCAAGCAAGGTGTGAATGCGGTCTTTTAGCTCCACTATTATGCGCTGCGCACTCTTTTTGCCAATGCCCGGCACCCGCGTAAGCATCGCCTCTTCGCCGCTGCTAATGCTTTTGATAAAGGCA
>CAYRFY010000933.1:0-391 GCA_964423635.1 uncultured Armatimonadia bacterium
GCCCGGAGCCGGAGACCGTGGGAGCCTGGCTGGACGAGGCCAAAGTCAAGTGGTCGTTCTGGGTAACCGGAGACATCCACTGTGTGTGGATCGTGATACACAAGTAGCCCCCGGGCGGCGCAGAGAGTTGCCGCGGGGGATCAGACGGTGTGGAGGCACAAGATGAGACCGTGGAACAGAGGTTTCACACTGATTGAGCTGCTGGTGGTCATTGCTATCATCGCGATCCTGGCGGCGATGCTGTTTCCCGTATTCGCCCGGGCCAGGGAGAAGGCCAAAGAGACCTCGTGCACCAGCCAGCTCAAGCAACTGGGGCTCGCGCTGCACATGTACGCCCAGGACTATGACGAGCAGTTTCCCTTCGATGCCTACGCGGGCAACCCGCACCCCA
>CAYRFY010000933.1:401-2346 GCA_964423635.1 uncultured Armatimonadia bacterium
GTCAAGAACCGCAATATCTTCTACTGCCCCAGCGCCCAGGCCCTGGAAGCCGGGGCCCAGAGCACGGCCTACCAGGGGCCCGTGGATTCAGTGGTCAACACCGACGCCAACTGGGCGGTGGGCAACATTGGCTACAAGTACTACTCCTGGTATCTGCAGGACCCGTGGGCCCAGACCTTCACCCCGCGCATACTGACGGAGGCCAGCGATGCCGACTGCTGGCTCATGAGCGACTGGTTCCGCAAGAAGTGCCCCGTCTGGCCCCACCAGCGCAATAAGGCCGGAGGCATCATCGTGCTGTTCCTCGACGGGCATGTGAAGTTCATCGGCGGAGAGCCGGTGAACAGCTTCAAGTGAGCGTGGTGCTGCAGGGTGTGTAGCTTTCCCTTCGCATGGGGCGGGTCGCGGCGGCGCGCCCCATGCTTGGGTGAGCCGTGGGGTCGTGGCTTCGCATAGGTCGGGGCATTCAGCCCAACTTCGTGCCGTTCGTCGTCCGCCGTCCGCCGTTCTCCGTCGCCCCGCCCTGCGGGATCGGCCTTTCCGGCCCGAATCCGTGCCGTCCGCCGTTGGCCGTACCCGTCGTCCCGCCTTGCCTTGCTGCGGGACGCTTGGTCACCAATCCACCTGACTGACCCTCAGCTCGTGGGAGCCGTCGGGGCGGGTGTACTCGTAGTAGTAGAACACGGCGTCCTCCCGCTGGACCACCTCGATGTAGCGTATCGTCTGCTGCGCGTGCGGGGACAAGACGAAGGGCCCCTCCGGGGTTGTCCGCGTCCAGTGGCGCAGGTCGAAGCTCACGCACTGGCCCGCCTTCTCCTCGTAGTTGTCCTCCACACTCGCGCTGCCGTCGTAGAAGCCCACAAACACCGGGGGCGTATGCACGATCGAGCCGATTCGCGTGCAGTAGCGGTCCCAGCCCTCCGCCGGCGGGGACAGGATATCGCCCTCCCAGTCCCAATGGATGCCATCGACACTGGTGGCCAGGCCCGTGTGCGACTTGGTCGTGCCCGTGTTGTAGATGTCGCCTGTCGCGTGCATGGTTTGCCTGACCTCACGGGTCAGGCTGCCCGGGGTCGGGGCGTAGCTGACGATCATGTGCCACAATCCGCCGATGTTGACCACGCAGGGGTCCTTGACGCCTTCGGCGCCGCAGTCATCGGCGTCGAGGATCCGTGTGCGGTCCGCCGGATCGAGCGCGTCGATGGCGTCGGCCTGGCAAAGCTCGATGACCCAGCGGCCGTCGGTGTCCACGAAGCTCATGTACAGGCACCACTGGCCCTCTTGTCCGCGCACCAGCGCGGCCTTCTCCATGGACTGGGTGTTGATCTGCTCCTTCGTCGCGCTCCAGATGTCCCTGAACTGCAGGCCGTCCTCACCGGCGGCGATGCGGCAGTCCACGCCCCTGCCCAGCTCTCGAGGCTTGCGGTAGCGATAGTACAAGTAGAACAGATTGGCGGCCGGGTCGTAGACACAGCTTGGGGCACCCGCCCACCAGCCGGGACCCTCGCCCAGCGGGGCGCGCACCGTCACGCCCTGCTCGGGGTCAAACAGCGGCGGACAGGCGTAGTGCTTGCCCGCCGGGGATGCGCTCAGCCTGGGGATCGCCATGGCTCTGCCTCCTGCATTCGATTCTCTGCTCGCCACGTCTTCGCGGCCCTTGCGATAGCCACCTTCCCGCATCTCATCTGGCTCCGACGCGCTCTGTCCTCAGCGGCGGGCCCCCGGCGCGGCACCTACCGGTCGCCGCCGCGCTCACTCAGCCGCGCCGCCATCGCCGTGCGCAATGCGTGTAGATCGTCCGGGGTGAGGCCCGAGAACTGCAGCCGGCCGGCGTCGTCCACATACTCCTGGTCGTGGCGGCCCTCGAAAGCGACGAAGCCCCTCACCAGCCGGGACAACTGCTCCCGGTCGTAGCCCTCCTTTGCGCCCAGCAGGTTCAGGTACT
>CAYRFY010000934.1:0-1292 GCA_964423635.1 uncultured Armatimonadia bacterium
CGGACTTCTAGAAGCCCGGCCGAAAAGCCGTTCACAGCCCCGTAGGTCGGGCTTTCCAGCCCGACTCGGCGGGTCGTGACCCGCCCAAATGGGGTCTCGGCCACGCTTCCAGAGCTCCCGCCGACAAGACCGCGCCGATGGTGCTCTGTGAGCAGACAGGCGCCCGCCGGCCTCTTGCCGAGGTCCCGGCATACCGATCCTCTTACCCTCCGCACCTGCACAACCCCTCCGCATGACACGCGACGTGCATCTCCACCCGGGGCCTTTGGCCTCCACTTACGGACAGAAGGAGAACCACATGCCAGCAATCAAGCTGTCGGCCTGCATCGAGATGATCTTCAACGACACCCCCGACTTCTGCGACCGCATCGACCGCGCCGCCGAGACCGGGCTTTCCGGCTTCGAGTTCTGGGGCTGGCGTAACAAGGACCTCGCGGCCATCAAACAGCGCGCCGCCAAGTGCGGGATCCCCCTGGCCTGCTTCAGCCTCGACGCCAAGGGCCCCATGGTCGACCCGGACAACACCGCCTCCTGGATCGAGTCGGCCAAGGAGGGCATCGCCAGGGCGGTCGAGATGGGCTGCCCGACGCTCATCGCCACCACCGGCAATGAACTGGAAATCCCCAGGGAGCAGCAGCACGCCGCCATTGTCGCCTGCTTCAAGGGTATCGCCCCGGTGGCTCAGGACGCCGGCATCACGCTCGTGCTGGAGCCTCTGAACATCGCCGTCGACCACGGTGGGTATTACCTTTCCACCTCCGATGAGGGCTTCGAGATCCTCAATGAGGTCGACAGCCCGGCAATCCGGTTGCTTTACGACATCTATCACCAGCAAGTTACCGAGGGCAACCTGATCCAGACGATCACCCAGAACGTCGGGCTCATCGGCCACTTCCACATGGCCGACGTGCCCGGCCGTCACCAGCCGGGCACGGGCGAGATCAATTACACCAACGTCTTTTCGGCCATCGCCGCCACGGACTATGCCGGGTTCGTGGGCATGGAGTTCGCGCCCGTGGGCTCCCACACCGAGGCGGTCAAGGCCACCCAGGCCTGCACGGGCGAGTAGCTCGCATAGTAGGGCGCCGCTGCGTAGGCCGCTCGCCGGGTCACCGGAGGGCCGGACGAGGCCCAGGCCTCGCGTCCGGCCCTTTGTTCTCCCGGGCGCCGCGGAGGAAGGTGCCCCCGACCCCGCGGCGAACACTGCCCGCTGTGCCGGAAGGCCCGATACCCACCTGCCGGCGACCTGGCCCGTTCCCGGGCTCTTGAACGAAAGGGGACACCCTATCTTG
>CAYRFY010000934.1:1302-2335 GCA_964423635.1 uncultured Armatimonadia bacterium
CCTTCAACATGGGGCTGCACCACTCCAACTCCATCAACCAGGTGGAGGGCATGCAGGTCGTGGCCGTCTGCGATGTGGACAAGAAGCGCACCGCCCAGGCCGAGCAGGACTTGCCCGGGATTGTCGCCTACAATGACGTCAAGGACCTGCTCAAGGACGACGGTGTCGACCTGTGCGTGGTCATCCTGCCCCACAACCTGCACGCCAAGATCGCCATTGAGTGCTCCCGGGCGGGCAAGCACGTGGTTGTCGAAAAGCCCATGTGCGTAACCACAAAGGAAGCCACCGCCATGATCGAGGCGGCCAAGAAGGCCGACAAGGTCCTCACCGTCTTCCACAACAGGCGGCATGACGGCGACTTCAAGGCCCTGCGCGATGCGGTGAGAAGCGGCATCATCGGCGACGTGTTCCATGTGGAGATGTTCATGGGCAACCACAGCCGTCCCGGGGACTGGTGGCGGTCTGATAAGGAGATCTCCGGCGGGGCGTTCTTCGACTGGGGCGCCCACTGCCTGGACTGGCTCCTGCACATCATCGACCAGAAGCTGGACTACGTCACCGGGCACTTCCACAAGCTGGTCTGGGACCACGTGACCAATGAGGACCAGGTGGAGGCCTCGATCCGCTTCCAGGGAGGCGCCGTGGCCAACATCCAGTATCGCCGCCGCCGGCAAGCCCCGTTGGCGCGTGTTGGGCACCCGCGGCGCCATCGTCGACGCCGGGGGGCAGTTCACCCTCCACAGCTTCGTGGACGGGATCCCGGTGCAGGGCGCCATCAAGTACGCCGAATCCGACTGGCATGCCTACTATCGCGATCTCGGCGACCACCTCCTGCGCGGCGGAGAGCTGGACGTCAAGCCCGAGCAGGCCCGACGCGTGATCGCCATCATGGATTGCGCGGAGAAGTCACACCTGACAGGCAAGACGGTGAAGGTACCGTTTGAGGACTAGAGGTCCGGCCGAAAAGCCGTTCACAGCCGCGTAGGTCGGGCTTTCCTGTGCTTTCCGCAGAAGTTGCAGTGCACCCCCTGGG
>CAYRFY010000935.1:0-2331 GCA_964423635.1 uncultured Armatimonadia bacterium
GTACGGTGCCCCCGCAATTCACTCCACAACACTCGGCGCCGATAGCGCGGACACCACCACCGCCGTGTCCGGGGCCTTGCCCGAGTAGAAGGCCAGGTAGTGTGTGCCCCCGATCTTGGTGGCGTTTACATTGCCCGAATCGACCCCAATCCGACTGCCTGTGGCCACTGCCTCGGGAGGGGGCCAGTTCAGCGGACTGTCGAACACGCTGTCTGGATCGACCACTCGACGCCACAGGACACCGTGGCCACGCTGGTAGTAGTAGTTGCTCAGCAGTCCCGTTTCGGCGTCCAGGATCAGGCTCGGCGTGGAGATGCAGACATCGCCGATGTTTGTTTTCGAGCGCGTCCACGTGGCCCCGTAGTCCGTGGATACCATCTGGAATTGGGCGTGCGTGGTCGAGACGCCTCCGCCCTCGATCCGTGCGATTGCCAGAATCCTGCCATCGCCCAGATAGACGGCGGAGGGCTCGGTGGGCCACTCGGATTTGGGCAGCTCAGACTCGATGGTGGTCTGTGTCCAGGTGGCGCCATCGTCGCCGCTGACCAGCGTGCCCCACGAGTGAGTCGGGCTGTCATCGTACGCCCCCGCGAACCACAGTGCCATGAGCCCGATCGTGGGGACCGGAAAGACGTCGGTGATCTGCATCGGCGTCGGGGCGAGCTGCGGCGTCGCCACGAGCGTGAACGTCACCCCATCCGTGGTGCGGTAGAGGTCGTGGTTGAAGTCCTTCCCGATGCGCCGCACCCAAAGCAGCATCGCCCCTGCGGAATCCAGCCCCTTGCCGATGGTGACCTCGCCGTGGCCCGGCGTGTTGGCGACCACAGTCTCCGCCGTCCAGGTCTTCCCGTTGTCCGTGGATGTGCGCGCGTACACAGCGCGGGCGTCTTCGTCGATCGTGTGCCCCGAGCCCCGACTGTACGCGCAGACCAGCTTGTCCCCGAGGGCCTGAATCATGGGCCAGGAGTTGTAGCCGCTCACGTCCTGGACGACATGCGGCTTGGCGAGAGGCTCCAGGGGCGTTACCTTAACCATTGCCAGGCCGGTGGGCCTGGTGAAGGTGTCGGCGGGATCGGTGGGCTCACGCTGAATGCGCACCCACAGGGGAGCTCTGGGATCCAGCTCGTAGTAGGGGTGCAGGAGGATGGTTCGCGTGTGCAGCGGTCCGGCGGGAAGCGCGGTTCGCACGGGGGTGCCCAGAACATACGGGGCCGTGAAGGGAGCACCCTCTACCATCTGCGACAGGTGGCACCTGTAGACATCCTCATACTCGGGGCTCGTGGAGGGATCCGTGGTGGTCACGACGATTTCGACCTTCACGGCGCCGCACTCGGCGGGAAGGCCGCTCACCAGGCCGGCCACGGACTGTCCGGCCGTGCCGCCCGAGAGCGACCACACCGGGATGTGCGTAGAGCCGCCGGACATGACCACCAGGGAAGGCTGGCCCGTCGCAATGGACATGTCGTTTGCGCTCAGATAGATCGGGGCCCCCGCCGACCTGCCAGAAACTCGCGTCTGAACCATTCGCTCACCATCCTGGACAACCGACTGTTGCTCTCGGGCCGGTGCGCCGACGGCATCGCCCGCTGCCAGGCCGGCCAAGGTTGCGCAAAGCAGCGCGGCGCAAAGACGGATCATCTCGGCGGGACCGAATCGGCGCCGCTTGCCGGTACTGGGTGCGTGTAGCATTGGTTCTCCCTGTTGTGCCCTACGGTCGAAACGTGCCCGTTACCTGTGGCGGCGCGGCAGCGCTGTCAAGTGTCGGGCGATGCCCGGGTGACGGTCCGTGTCGCAGGACTGCAGGCGAATGTGGGCGGCGCCGATGGGCAACGCTGCCGGCCTGTTCGGACAGAGCTTCGCCGCTCGCCCCGGCAACCCCTCCCCCTGAGCAGGCTGACCCGGGATGTCGCATTCCGGCGACACCATGGGTAGCGCTGCTTTTGACGCGGCGGAAGCTTGGGTGTTGCGCTCCTCCCATACCCGCCTCGCGCGCGTCGTTGTCCCCGGCTCGCTACACCACATCGCCCAGCGCGACGGCGCACCCTTCGGGGCGCGGTGATCGGCGGGTGAAGGCGCAGCCGCTACAGAATCTGGAGCCGCAGGGCGGCTTCTCGCAGGTTGCCCGGCGGCGAGTGCTGCGTTCGTGGCTGAGTGGGAGCGGCTGACGGGGCGCGCCTGCGCCAAAGGGTCGGGCGGAGCACCCTCCGCGCCGGCAACCGCGCGGAGCCCCGGCACGAGGCACACCGCCGTCAGCCCGCACACCCAGCACACCCTCGGCGTCGGAGACATCAGAACCCTCCTCGCTTGCCCTCCCACAGCCAGATGGAGGTC
>CAYRFY010000936.1:0-2326 GCA_964423635.1 uncultured Armatimonadia bacterium
CCCGACCCGGTGTGCCCACCTTCCATGTCACTGCCCGGAACGCGCACCAGGGCCGACGGACCGGTAGCCGGGCGACCACCGACGAACGAATGAACGGAGAGTGCGCCGAGATGAACCGCCTATTCAAAAACACGAAGCTATCTACGAAGATCATGGCGTTCGGCCTCGCCATCGCCGCGCTGTTCGGGCTCTTGCTGGGGTACGTCTACACACAGACGGCCCGGAGCATGTGGGAGTCCAAGCGGATGAAGACCCGCGAGATCGTGGAGGTTGCCTTTACCGCGGTGGAGCACCAGGCCGCCCTGGCCAAGAGCGGGGCAATCTCCGTCCAGAAGGCCCAGGAGGCGGCCAAGGGCATCCTCGGTGCCATGCGCTACAACCAAAACGACTACTACTTCGTCATGGATGGGGACTGCAACATGATCATGCACCCCATCCAGGAGGAACTCAACGGCACCAGCGTGGAGAGCAAGGCCGATCCAACAGGCAAGCAGCTCTTCAAGGAGATGGCAGACGTCTGTAAGGACGCCGGTGCAGGGTTCGTCGAGTACGTGTGGGAGAAGGAGGGCGCCGCCTCGCCGGTACCCAAGGTCACCTATGTGAAGCTCTACCCTGAGTGGGGGTGGATCATAGGTTCGGGTATCTACGTCGACGACGTCCAAAAGGCCATGGGAGCCATCGTGACCGCCGTCTCGGTGGGCGGTCTGGTCATCCTCGCCCTCGCCGGTCTGCTTTCATGGACTCTCAGCCGTGCCATCGCCGGACCCGTCGGCGAAGTTGCCAAGGCGGCGGAGGGAATCGCCGAAGGCTACATCGACCAGGACATCACCTACAACTCCGGAGATGAGGTGGGCAAGCTGGCGGAGTCATTCCGGGTCCTGGTCAACAACCTGCGCGATGTGGTGGGACGCGTCCAGCTCGCAACCGACGAGGTCGGTTCCGGTAGCGAGGCCGTCAACACCGCCGCCCAGAGCCTCTCCGAGGGCGCCACCGAGCAGGCCGCCAACGTCGAAGAAGTCTCCAGCTCCATGGAGGAGATGAACAGCTCCGTCCAGCAGAACGCGGACAATGCCCTCCAGACCAGCCAGATCGCCGAGAAGGTCGCCGTGGATGCGGAAGAGGGCGGCCGCGCCGTGGCCGAGACCGTGAACGCGATGACACAGATCGCCGAGAAGATCTCGATCATCGAGGAGATCTCTCGCCAGACCAACATGCTGGCCCTGAATGCCGCCATCGAGGCGGCCAGAGCCGGGGAACACGGCAAGGGCTTCGCTGTCGTCGCCGCCGAGGTCCGCAAGCTGGCCGAGCGCAGTGCCGCCGCGGCCAAGGAGATCGGCAGCCTCTCCACGGAAAGCGTGGGAATCTCTCGCCAGGCCGGAGACCTCCTGGACCAGATCGTCCCCGGCATCAAGCGCACCGCCGAGCTCATCGCCGAGATCAACGCCGCCAGTGGCGAGCAGTCCCACGGCGTGCAGCAGATCACTACAGCCGTCGACGAGCTCGACAGCGTCATCCAGCGCAATGCCGCCGCATCCGAGGAGCTGGCGGGCACCAGCGAACAGTTGTCCTCACAGGCCGGTGATCTGCGCGAAGCGGTGAGCTTCTTCAAGTTCAACAGCTCAACTGCCTCCACACGCAGGAGCACCCAACGCCCTGCCATCGCCCCCCGCAGGCAGACGGTCATCGCCCCCCCCGCAGGTGGTCTCGACCTGCATCTGCGCGACGAGGCGTCGGACGACGAGTTCGAGAGGCTGTCGGCGTAGACGGATCCCATTCCGAGCACCCGGTCGGCATGTCGCCCCCCATCGCGGGCGCTTGCCGACCGGGGCCTCAGCCCAGGTGTGGCTCGGTAGACCCTCAAGCCCCCCGCAAGACTCCCGCACCGCCCGTTTTCCGCCTCCGGACACCCACTCCTCGAGCAGAGGCGTGTCCGGAGGCGTCGGCCGTTCCCTTACCCTGCGTCGGCCCGGGGCTGAACCATGTAGGGAAGCGCCCTCCCCCACTATCGCCTCAAGTCACCATCCGCCTGTGCTGCAACGTGCCGAACATCGAGTAGGCAACATACCCTTCCGACGCTCCGGCTCTCGGGACTATCCAGTGCCCGAAGGCCGCCCCTGGGCCACATGCGCCATCCCGGTCTCGGCCTCCTTTCTCCCGAGGCTACGACATCGGGTCCGGGCCGCGGAAGACAACTATGAACGGAGAACGTGCTGAGATGAATCGGGTATTCAGCAACATCAGGCTGTCCACGAAGATCATGGCCTTCGGGCTGGCGATCTCGCTGCTGTTCGCGGTCTTGCTCGGCTATGTGTACTCACAGACGGCC
>CAYRFY010000937.1:0-2321 GCA_964423635.1 uncultured Armatimonadia bacterium
CTAAGCGTCTCGGTCTCCAGGGTGGAGGACGACAGCGGCAATCTGCAGGCACTCCTGTGTGTGCTGACGGATGTGACTGAGGGCACCCTGGCCGCACGGGCCCTGGAGGCCGATGAGCGCAAGTACCGCGACCTTCTCTCCCATGGTGACGATTGGCTCTGGCGGCTCAACACGCAGGGGGAGTTCACCTATTGCAGCCCTGTGAGCGCGCGGCTCACGGGCTATGAGCCCTCCGAGCTGGTGGGGAAGTCGGGAGATGCGGTTCTGACGCCGGAGAGCTCCGCGCTGGTGGTCGACATCTGGCGACGGCGGCTCGGGTCGCCACCCGACCTGACCCCGTTCACCCTGGAACTGTGGCATCGGCGCAAGGACGGCAGCGAGTTCCTGGCCGAGACCCGGGCGGTACCGATTGTCGGGCCGGGAGGCCTGGTCACCGAGATCCAGGGGTTCACTCGCGATGTCTCCCAGCGTGCCGCCATGGAGGCGGCGCTCCGAGCCGGCGAGGAGCGCTACCGGCTGATCTTCGAGCGTTCGCCGGTCGGCCTGTGGGTCCAGGACTTCTCGCTCATCCACGAGCAGATCGCGCAGTTGCACGGGCGGGGTGTCACAGACATCAGGGCTTACCTGTTGGCCAATCCCGCCGAGATCGCTCGTCTGGCCTCCCTCCTGCGCGTGGTCGAGGTCAATGAGGCCACTCTCGAGATCTACGGCGCCGAATCGATGGACCAGTTGGTGGCCGCTCTGCCCAGAGTCCTGGGAGACGCCTCCGAGGACGCCTTCACCGAGCAACTGGTGGCCATCGCCGAGGGCCGCCGGTCCATGGAATTGGAGGCCGTGAACCACCGGCTCGACGGGGCAGCGTTGGAGGTGGTAGTGAAGTGGTCGGTGGCGCCGGGATTCGAGGAGACCTACGGCCGCGTGGTGCTGGCCATCACGGATGTCACCCAGCAGCGGGCGGCTGCACGGGCCCTGGCCGACGGCGAGCGGCGGTACCGCGTGCTTGTGGAGAACCTCACGGACCTCGTTGTGGAGACAGACACGGAGGGTCGGCTGCTGTTCGTGAGCCCCAGTTACTGCAACACATTCCAAAAGACCGAGCGGGAGCTCCTGGGCACCTGCTTCTTCCCCCTGGTTCACCCGGACGACCGCGAGGCCGTCACACGGTCGCTGCAGCGCGCTCTGCAGCCGCCCTACCAGTCCCGGCACGAGGAGCGCGCTCTGACCGAGGCGGGATGGCGCTGGTTTCAGTGGCGGGTGAGGGCCGTGGCCGACGACGAGGGTCGAGTCGGGCGCGTGGTTTCAGTGGGCAGGGACATCACGGATGCCAAGCAGGCCGAGCTGGCCCTGGCCGAGAGCGAAGAGCGCTTCCGGTCCATCTTCGAAAACGCCCCGGTGGGCATCTTTCACTCCGGCGCGGACCTCAAGCTCTTGCGGGTCAACGATGCCATGGCCCGGATGTTTGGCTATGGTTCGCCCGATGAGATGCTGGCGGAAGTCAACGCGCAGGGCATCAACGAGGCCCTCTACCAGGACCCCGCCAGGCCTCCGGAACCCACCGACGACTCCCGGGACGCGGAAGGCTGGCGCAGAGGTGAGGGGCACTATCGCCGCAGGGACGGGCGGCCGTTCTTAGGTGAAGTGGTGTTCCGGGGGGTGCCGGGCCCCGACGGCGCGCCGGACCACCTGGAGGGGTTCATCGAGGATGTGACGGAGGCCCGCGAGGCACAACGGCGGATGACAACTTTGCTGGACTACCTGCCGGGGATCGCCTTCCTCAAGGACACCCAGTCGGTGTACCTGGCCTGCAACCAGGCCCTCAGCGACGCCCTGGGCCTGAGCAAGGAGGAGATTGTCGGCAAGACCGACTACGATCTGTATCCGCGCGAGCTGGCGGACAAGTACCGTGCGGACGATGCGACGGTGCTCCGCACCGGGCAGCGGCTGGCCGACATCGAGGAACAGTCGCTGCTGGCCGGGCGCGTTATGCAGTTCACGACCACCAAGGTGCCCGTCATCGGCCCCGGCGGCGAGCCGGTGGGGCTCATTGGCCTGTCTGTCGATCTCAGCGAGCGTCGGCGGGCCGAGGATGCCCAGCGCCTCTCCACCGTGGGGCAGCTCGCCGCCGGCGTCGCCCACGAGTTCAACAACATCATGGCCGGCATGATGCTGCGGGCCCAGTTCGCCCAGCGTCGCGGGCTGCTGTCGGACTATGAGAAGCTGGCGGACCTGGTGGTGCAGGGCGCCACGCGGGGCCGGGAGATCTGCCGCGGCCTGAGCGCCTTCGCCGAGCCCTATGACACGGCCATCGGCCCGGTGGACAT
>CAYRFY010000938.1:0-2303 GCA_964423635.1 uncultured Armatimonadia bacterium
CAGGCGGATGGTGAGATCATGCTGCTTGAGGAGTTGCTCGCGGGCCGCGGCTGAGGCCTGCCTGTGGCGCTCGGCGGGGGGAGGATGGGTCATCAGCAGGCGCTCGAAACCCGACGGGCCGCGGCTCGGGCCACCGGCTAAGAACCCTGTCAGGCCCGCCGGGTCATACCCTGCCCGCAGCGACAGCTCCACTCCGACCCGATCTGCTCGGGCCTCACGCTCGCGGGAGCAGCGCAGTTCATTGAGGACGTCCAGTACCTGCAGACCGATGCGCAGGGTATTGGACGAGGAGGCATCATCGACCATCCCCAGCAGGCCGAGGAAGATCAACTGGCGCAGGAAGATGGCCTGGAAATCCCGGTCATGGATGTGGGCGACCTCGTGGGCCAGGACACCGGCCAACTCGTGGTCGGAGGAGGCGCGACACAGAAGACCGATGTTCACGTACACATGGCCACCGGGCAGAGCCATGGCGTTAGGCTCGTAGGAGTTCAGGACGCGGAAACGGAAGGTCAGGTCCTGCCTCCCCGACACCGCCGCGATGTCATCACCGATCACGCTTACCAGTCCGGTAAGCGTCGGGCTGGGCACCACTCCCGTGTCGGCCTCGACCGCGGCGGCGACCACGGCTCCAATACCCTTCTCCAGCTCCGTGTCCAGCCCGGCGGAGCACGAGGCAGCGAGCCACAACATCAGTAGGGGCACGGCACGCGACACGCCGCGCCTGCCGTGTGAGCCGCTACTCGCCGCTTTGGCGCGACAGGGCCTGGTCACGCAGGAAGACCTCGCACTCCTCACAACTGCCGGCCCCCCGCTTGCACGTACGCTGCGCGATCTGCCAGCAGCGCAGGCGGCGGTCATGAGCCGCCTCGCAGTTCTGGCGGACCTCCGGGGGGCAATTGCACAGCTCCCAGCAGGGGGCGAAGTCCAGGAGCCGGGAAATGGCTTCAAGGCTGTAGCCCTCCTCGTGGATCAGCCGGCGGAGACAGCGCAGCCATCGAATGTCATTATGGCTGTAGCGGCGCTGCCCGCGTTTGCGAACCGTCTTCAGAAGACCGTGCTCCTCATATAGACGCAACGTGCGGGGATGTACCCCCAGCAACTCGGCAACGGCACCGATACGGAATACCGGGCGACTGGGATCGATGATGTCTTCGGGGGGCATGATGGGTGCCATCCTTGTCTCGCAGCCCTCTGACCGCCATGGGGTCCGGTCGCGATGGTGGTCCGGGGGGGGCGGGCGGCGGTGCAGCCGCCGATTACATGCATATTTGCATTGTAATGTTATCTTTACCCGAGAGTCAAGAATTGCTGGGGTGCTCGGTATGTCCTGTGCCTCCCGCCATGCGGCCTCGGCTTCCCGAGGGTCTGGAAGGGGGTGACAAGGCTCTTCTCGGGGCCGACGAGCTGTGGCGGACCTGGGCGTCAGAGCCGGAGACGGGTTCGGGGTTCGGGCTGCTGCGCCCGAAGCCGGGCCCGTCTTCGGGCGCAGCAGCGCCGTGGCGCTTCCTTGACGCTGGCCGATGGCTGTGTGTATACTTCAACGGTCAAGGTTTGGCCCCGAAACCATTACAGAGCTTGACGCCTGTCATGGGACCCGAGGGGACTGGAGTGAGTGAAGATGACTGAGTGCCCCGATTGCGGTGCACGCAATTCGGAGCGGAGTGCTTTCTGCATCCGCTGCGGCCGTCCCTTCTCCCTCGCGGCTTCGGCGGAGACCGAGCCGCCAACCAACGTGCCGCCGGCCAATGAAGCCGGGGCCCTGGTGGATGATGCCTCGGAGTTGTATGCCGCCGGTCAACTGGACGACGCCGTGGCCGCATGCCATGCCGCCCTGAACATGGACCCAGACCTGGTCCCCGCTCGCTCGCTACTGGGCATGATCGAGGAGGAGCGGGGAAACCTGGCCCAGGCGCTGGCGGAGTATGAGGCGGTAATCCGCCTGGCGCCCGCCAGAACCGCGGAGCGGGAGAGAGCCGAGCGCCTGCGGGCCAAGGTGATCGGCACCGCCGCGCCCACCCTGGTGGAGGACGACGACGAGCGCCGTCGTCGCATGCTGGTGCCGGCCGTCGCGGCCCTCGGTGTCATCATCATCGTGCTTTCCGTGGCCATCTTCTGGCCCCGCGGCCACCGCGATCCCCGCCCGGGCGACGCCCCGGCGGGGATGCTGGGAGCCATGCCGGCTCCGGGAACCATGCCGGAGATGGGGCAGACGGCGCCCCCCTCGGCCCAGGGCCCGGAGACCGCGCCGGGCGGCTTCGTGTTCGGCGAGGTAGGTGACAACCCCCTGCCGGCGACGCCCA
>CAYRFY010000939.1:0-2302 GCA_964423635.1 uncultured Armatimonadia bacterium
GAGACGATCCCGGCCCTGACCTTCACGGTCACCGACCCCGCCGGCGTCGTCGTGCTCAGCGTCGATTCCGATCTCGCCGTCGAGGGCAAGAAAGGCACGCTGGGCAAGCTCAAGCTCGACGGGAAGGTCGTGAAGATCCACGACCCGTCCGGGACCAAGATCGGCTCGGTCAAGGTGGAGAACCAGGAACTCATCGTGGACGACGCCCAGGGCAAGAAGCTCTTCCGGATGGCACCCAAGGACGGAGGCTACCGTGTCAAGGACGCTCAGTCCACGACGCTGCTGAAGATCAAGCCGGATGACAACGGCTTCAAGCTGGGAGACGACGCAGGCAAGAAGCTGGGCAAGGGCAAGAAGAAGGGCCAAGATACCATCATCTCCGACGCCGATGGCGAGGAGCTGTACCGCGTGAAGGGAGCGATCCGCCCCAACGTGGCCGGCGTCCTGATCGTCCCGGAGATCACCCCGATCCAGAAGGCGGCCCTGATCTTCGCAGCCAGTCTGTAGAAGTACGGCAGTCGCGAGTCGGCGAGTCACGAGTCGTGAGTCGTGAGTCAACGGCAAAGGCGTTAACGGCCAACGGTCCCGCAGGGCGGGAGCGACGGCGTCAACGGCTACGACGTCGACGACAGCGGCGGGTTCGAGGGGGATAGGGATGGTGGCCACAGAGTGAACGGCGCACGGATCGGGCTCGACATCGTCTGATTTGGAGGGCTTCAGATGTCCAAGTGCCAGGCGAAAGTGGGCTTTCTGCTCCTCCGCCCGTGCGGCAAGACGGTGGAGCAAAACTGCCAGTTCTGCGGCAAGATGCTGTGCGCCGAGCACGCTCTCGACGTCGAGGAGGGTGGCTTTGCCTGCGCCGACTGTCTCAAGCAGCGCCGCCCACAGGCGCAGCAGACCGACACACGCACCCACTACTTCGGGACCTCATACGTTCCCTATTACTGGAACGACTGGGATGAGAGCGACCGCAGCGTCTTCGCTCAAGATCGCGATTTCCGGGAGACGTCCACCCCCAGTACCTACGACAGTTGAGCATGTCCCGCCAGCCCCGCGTCCTGTATGTCTGCTACGATGTGATCCCCGCCCCCAAGGGCGCCAGTACCCATGTGACCAGCTTCATCGAGGCACTGGCGGGGGCCTATGAAGTGACTTTGGTCGGCCTGGCGGCCGATCCGCCTCCCCCCACCGCCGGCTCGCCCGAGACACCGGCCCTGGTCGCCGCAGGCACCTACCACGGCGCCCGCCACCTGCAGATCGCCCCCACCTGTCCCGAGTTTCTCGACCGCGCGGTCCAGTTCCGCGAAGCCGTCTGGGACAGGCTTGCGGCCGAGGCCTTTGATGTCGTGCATTTCCGCACCATGTGGGCGGCGCTCCCGGTGGCCGAGGAGAAGACGCAACAGGGGTTCGCGGTGGTGTGCGAGGTCAATGGGGTCGACAGCATCGAGCTCAAGTACCATTTCCCCGCCCTCCGCTCTCATCCCAGGGTCATCGACAAGCTGAAGCGGCAGGAGCAGTTGGCCTTCGACTGCGCCGACGCGCTGATTACACCCTCGGCCGTGACAGCCAAGTATCTGACCCGCCGGGGCGTGGATGCCGATCGAGTGACGGTCATCCCCAATGGTGTGGACCTCACGGTGTTCTCGCCCGGCGAGCCCCCCCTGCAGCCGCGCTCCGGTCCCGTCCGTCTCCTGTACATCGGCACGCTGGCGCCGTGGCAGGGGGTGGATTTCCTGCTCGAGGCGCTGGCTCGCGCCCGTCGGGCGCCGGACTGTCCCGCCCTTGAGCTGCGCATCGTCGGGCCGCTCCGACGCCGCTGGACCAGGCCGCTTGAGAAGCTCATCGCGCGCCGGGGGCTGGAGGGGTGTGTCGAGCTGCAAGAACCTGTCCCCCATGGGCAGGTCGTGGGGCTCATCCGGGAGGCGGACATCTGCCTGGCGCCGCTGATGCCCACGGAGCGCAATACCGTTCAGGGCTGCAACCCGGTGAAGCTCTTCGAGTACATGGCCTGCGCCAAAGCCATCGTGGCCACGCGGCTTCCGGTGGTCCAGGAGGTGCTCAGCGAGGGTGAGGACGCCCTGCTGTTTTCGCCCTCCAAGCCATCGCGGCTGGCGGACTGCCTGCTGAGACTGGCGGGAGACGAGGCCCTGCGAGCGCAACTGGGCGACAATGCGCGGGAGAAGGTAACGGAGCGGTTCCAGTGGAGCCACGCCAATGAGGCGCTGCTTGAGGTCTATCGGGGCCTACTGGGTGAAGAACGCCGAACGAAGGACTGACCCGGCGACGTCGCTCGAGACCGCCG
>CAYRFY010000940.1:0-2300 GCA_964423635.1 uncultured Armatimonadia bacterium
TGGGGGGGTGAGGTGACGTGAATCGGCGCCTGCCCGGAACCTGCATAATCTGAGCTATAGGCCCGGCCGAGAAGCCGGGCGGCGGCGCCGGTGGGGACCCGAGCCCGACCAGACGGCCCGCATGACCTGCCGGGACGCAGGTCGCCCCGGTCGGGACTGTGCGGCCGTACGCTACCGGCCATGGGAGCAGGAGGCCGCGCCGGCCGCAGCGGGGAATGCCTCCTGCCGCCGACCCACCCAGCCCGCCGGAGGTCCCGATGCGTCCATTCAGCCTGGCACTGCTGCTCGCCTGCATAGCCTGCACACCCTCTCTCTCCGGGTCCTGGGAGCTTGTCAACGGTGACTTCGAGGCTCCGCAGCTCGGCCCGGACGGAGTCCCTGTGGGCTGGCACCTGTACGAGCCGCTGCCGCCACGCACCAGTGTCGAAGTTGACACACTAAGGTCCCGCGGCGGCACCCGGGCGGTGCGGATCTCAGACTGGCTGCCCGATGGCAGTTGCGCCCTGCAGTCCAGGTTCTATCCCGCGATGGCGGGCCGGCAGTACACGGCCTCGGCGTGGGTCTACAACGGCTCCGGCGACGGCTGGCTCTACCTGGAGTTCTACGCCTCGCCCACCCGGAGGATCTCCGAGGTGCACCGAGGCTGCGGCGTCACCGGCGCCTGGGAGCAGATCGAGATCTCGGAGGTCTGCCCGCCGGAAGCCACGTACGCGGTGGTTCTGCTCTACTCCAGCGTGGGCAATGTCGGCGCCTCGGCGTGGGACGACATCACCCTCACCGGCCCCGCCGGGGAGGGCGAGGTGCTCAACCTCGACCGGCCGAAGGAGGCAGTCGTGGACTACTCATACCTGCGCAACGTGGGCTGTGCCAGGCAGCTATTGTTCGATGACGCCTTCTTCGAGACCCACACGGGCCTGTGGTGGCGCATCTGCCCTCCGCGCAAGACCGGCGAGCGCAACCTGGTCTCCGACAAGCCCTGGGAGGACTTCCTCGTCAACGCCTGGTGCACGGTGATGGAGGACGACGGCCGGTACCGCATGTGGTACGAGGCCTACGACAAGAGCTACACAAGCGACCTGCAGGCCCGCTACTGCTACGCCGAATCCACCGACGGCATCCACTGGACGAAACCCTCGCTGGGGATCGAGACCTTCAACGGCTCGACGGACAACAACATCCTGTTCAACAGCCTGGGCGGCGAAGGTGTGCACGGCGGGACGGTGTTCAAGGACCCCACGGCCCCCGACGCGGAGAGGTACAAGTTCGTGTACCTGGGCCCCGTGGGGAAGGGGCAATATGCGGTGCAGGGCGCCGT
The DNA here is from genome assembly GCA_964423635.1 of uncultured Armatimonadia bacterium. Classification (GTDB taxonomy): domain Bacteria; phylum Armatimonadota; class Zipacnadia; order Zipacnadales; family JABUFB01; genus CAYRFY01. Next base: position 1,316 of record CAYRFY010000940.1, read on the forward strand.
GAGCCCTGATGGCCTGCACTGGACGCCCTGCCCCGACGGCCCGATCCTGGACGTCAGCAGCGACACGCAGACGGTGTGCCTTTTCGACGAGCGCCTGGGCAAGTATGTCACCTACTGCCGCCTGTGGACGCCCGATCGAACCGTGGGACGCTCGGAGAGCGAGAGCTTCCTGAGCTTCCCTCCGGCCCAGGAGGTCCTGGCCTGCGACGAGCGCGACCCCGCCGACGCGGACCTTTACAACAACGCCGCCATCAAGTACCCCTACGCCGAGAACGCCTATCTCATCTTCACCAGCATGTACCACCACACCGGCGACAATCTGGACGTGCACCTGGCGGTGAGCCGCGACGGCGTGCACTGGTCCAGACCCGAGCGACGGCCGTACCTGGCCAATGGCAATCCGGGGGAGATGGATGACGCCACGATCTACGCCGGGGTCGGGGTGCTGCGTACCGGCGATGAGCTGTCCATGTACACCCACGCCTCGCGGACCCGGCACAACCAGGTGTACCCCGATCTGGTGTCGGCAGACGGCGCCTACACACGGGCCACGCTCAGACTGGACGGCTACGTCGCCATGGACGCCGGCAAGAGGCCGGCGGAGTTCACCACACACCCGCTGGTCTTCACCGGCAACCGCCTGGAGATCAATGCCGATGTGCGTCCCGGAGGCTATGTGAAGCTGGAGCTGCAGGACGCGGCGGGCGCCCCGATTCCGGGTTTCTCGCTGGATGACTGCGCGGAGATCACCGGAGACAGCGTGCGGCACGTGGTCTCGTGGAAGGGAGGCGCGGACCTGAGCGCGCTGGCCGGCAAGCCCACGAGGGTCCGCGGCATCGCCAGGGACGCCAGCCTGTACGCCTTCCAGTTCGCGGGGGAGTAGGTCGCTGGTTCCGAGCGACACCTGTGCCGCGCCGGCGGCATCCGGGCCGGCGCGGTACAGGCCCGCGCCCTACAGGAGACGGCGCGGCGCGGTACAGGCCCG
>CAYRFY010000941.1:0-2295 GCA_964423635.1 uncultured Armatimonadia bacterium
GCCGAGAGGCGGGGCTGGGGGGGTGAGGTGACGTGAGTCGGCGCCTGCCCGGAACCTGCATAATCTGAGTTTCCAGACCGCCGCCGTTCGCTTTGCCCCTGTCTGCACCCGGATTAGCCTCTGCTACTCCTCCACGATCCTCGGGACGCGGAAGAACTCCTCCAATGCGTCGGGCGCATTGGCCACGATCTCCTCGGCCGGCAGCGAGGGGGCCACCTTATCCTCCCGGTACACATTGAGCATCGGCACGGCGTGGGAGGTGATAGGGACGTCTGTGGTATCGATCTGAGCCAGGGCGCGGAAGTGCTCGAGGATGCGGTTCAGATCGTTGCCGATGCTGATGAGCTCCTCGTCGCTGAGGGCAAGGTGGGCCAGGCGGGCGACGTGCTGCACTTCTTCCCGTGAGATAGCGGACATGGGGGCACTCCTGTTTCCTCGATGAGCGGGCAACGGAGGGTATTGTAGCCTCGCCGGGGTAGGGGGTCAAGAAAGCGCAAAGGCGGGACGGGCAACGGCCGTGGCGAGGGGCGAGTGAACGGCGCGGACGGCGCGTGCCGTCGGTGGGGCGGGCTTTCCAGCCCCGCAGGGGCGACACAATGCCCGCCCCCCTATGGACCAACGGCCACGACGGCGGGGTACAGGCCCCCGCCCTACAGACGGCAACGTCCGGCGGGCCACGACGGCGGGGTACAGGCCCCCGCCCTACACACGGCAACGCCCCGCCGTGTCGTTGTCGTCGCCGTCAGGTCCGCAGGACCGTCCGGCGCCGCGCAGCGGCGTCCTCTAGCGGTGGGCGAAAGCCCATCGCGGCCCCGGGGCAGACGACCACGGCGGCGGGGTACAGGCCCCCGCCCTACACACGGCGCCGTCCGGCGGGCCACGACGGCGGGGTACAGGCCCCCGCCCTACAGACGGCGCCGTCCGGCGGGCCACGACGGCGGGGTACAGGCCCCCGCCCTACACACGGCAACGTCCCGCCGTGCCGTTGTCGTCGCCGTCAGGTCCGCAGGACCGTCCGGCGCCGCGCAGCGGCGTCCTCTAGCGGTGGGCGAAAGCCCATCGCTGCCCCGGGGCAGACGACCACGACGGCGGGGTACAGGCCCCCGCCCTACAGGCGGCGCCGTCCCGCCGGCGCAGGGGCGACACGCGACCGACTTGCCAACCGCGGTGCTGTACGATTGCCGTCCAGCCGCGCATTGTCGTTTCGCCTTAGCCGTCCAGCCCCGCAGGGGCAACACACAAACAGGCGGGGGCGTCAGCCCCCGTTTTCAGCGCATCGCGCAGCCCCGAGCCCCGGAGGGGCGACACAATGCCCGCCCCCCCGCGACATCGCCGTCGCCGCCAAGTCCGCAGAGGCCGCTCGCCTCGCCCCTCAAGCTCGCCCTGAGCGAAGGAGCAAAACCGCCGAACCTACGGAGGACTTCGGAACGGCCTTGCCGAAGGGACGGGGGCGACGATAGGGGTGGTTGGGGCAGCGGCGCGGGAGGATGTGGAATGGAACAGGTTCAAGGAGCGCACGGTGCCCAGCATATACGACAATACCGACCTGCAGCTACTTGCGGGCCTCCGCGGGTTCATGGAGGGCGCCCGAGCCTCCGATTTCTGCGTGGGCTACTTCAACCTCCGGGGCTGGAACTCGCTGGCAGACCTCGTGGACCAATACGAGGGCGGCGATGAGAACTGCTGCAGGGTTCTGGTCGGGATGCAACGGCCGCCCGAGCAGGAGATGCGGGAGGCCTACCGCGCGATCCGCAGAGATGAACCTCTGGACCCGCCGACCATCGCGCGCCTCCGCAAAGCGGCCGGGGAGAGCTTCAGAGAGCAGCTACTCTTCGGCGTCCCAAGCAATACGTCCGAGGAGGCGCTCCGGCGACTTGGGGCTCAGTTGCGCGCGCGTAAGGTCCGCGTCAAGCTGTTCCTCCAGCACCCGCTGCACGCCAAACTGTACCTCGTCCATCGCGCCGACAACGTCGCAGGCCTCGTGGGCTTCGTGGGCAGCAGCAACCTCACCCAGTCAGGGCTCGTCTCCAACGGGGAGTTGAACGTCGACGTTCTGGACCAGGACGCCGCCCAGAAGCTGCACGCCTGGTTCCACAGGCACTGGGACCACCGCCATGCTTACGACATCAGCGACGAACTGGCGGACCTGATCGAGACGAGTTGGGCCGCGGCCGACCTCATCAGACCCTACCTGGTATACCTCAAGATGATCTACCACCTGTCCGAGGACGCCAGGGCCGGGGAGCGGGAGTTCAAGCTCCCCCGTGACCTGCGGGGGAAGCTACTGGCGTTCCA
>CAYRFY010000942.1:0-2293 GCA_964423635.1 uncultured Armatimonadia bacterium
CGCCTGCGCGTATCCGAGGGTCCGAAGGGACTTTGTCGACAGGCTCTGGAGCCCCGCCGGCACGGTGGTCCTCAGCACTGTGTGCCGACGGCCTGATGGTGCTCGACCAACGACCAACGGCCGGCGGGGATGCCTGTGGGGCGCGGACCCGTACCGCGTCTTGCCCTGCGCCCCACCCCCAATACCACTTGCATCCGGCGCCCAATTGCGGTAGAAACACCACAGCATGGCACAATTGACCTCCCTCAACTCGTTTCGCACCTTCCCTGCGCCCCGACGGCTCTGCGAGGCAACTCGCGCTCTGGCGGCCAGAGCGCTCGGCGGGGAGCACGGTCGCAGCATGGTGCCCGGAGCCGCGCTGGGCTTCGATGCCTCGGCCATCGAGGGCCTCGGCGAGAGCCTGCGTTACGGGCATGTCGCGCTGTTCGTCGCCGAGCACGCCCCCCTCCGCATCCTGCCGGGGGAGCGCATCGTGGGGTCCGCAACTCTGCGCGAGGCCGCCTTCCACGCCACCCCGGTACTGGGCGATAGTAGCACCAGCCACACCACGGTGGGTTTCGACAAGGCCTTGAAAGTCGGGTATCGGGGCCTGCGCCGACAGGTTCAGGAACGCCTGGCCCGCGGCGACCTGGATGACGGCGGCCGCGAGCTTCTCCAGGGCATGCTCTTGTGCCTGGAGGCGGCGGCCCTGTGGCACCGGCGTCACCTGGACCTGCTGGACCGGCGGATCGCCGCGAGCGATGGGGAAGAGGCCGAGGCGTACAGGGAGGTTCGACGGGCACTGGAACGGGTCCCCGAGGAGCCACCGCAGACCTTCCAGGAGGCGGTGCAGGCGCTGTGGTTCCTGTTCGCCTTCCAAAGGCTCATGGGGAACTGGTCCGGTATCGGCCGGATCGACCAGATGCTGGGCCCCTATCTCGAGGCGGATCTCGTCGCCGGGCGCATCGACCTGGACGAGGCCCGCGAGTTGCTGGCCCACTTCTGGATCAAGGGCTGCGAATGGATCGGCGCCTCGGAGCAGCGTGGCTCCGGCGATGCCCAGCACTACCAGAACGTGGTGCTCTCCGGGGTGGACGCCGCGGGGCAGGACGCCACCAACGAGGTGACCTACCTGGTGCTGGATGTGGTGGAAGAGCTCCTCATCAGCGACTATCCCATCGCCGTGCGTCTCAACCGTAATGCGCCCGAACGTCTCCTGCGCCGGATCGCCGAAGTGCAGCGCCACGGCGGCGGGATCGTCTCGGTCTATAACGAGGAGGTCGTGCTCGCGGCCCTGGACAGATTCGGCTACCCGCCGCATGAGGCCCGCTGCTTCGCCAATGACGGCTGCTGGGAGGTCATCATCCCCGGCAAGACCGCCTTTAGCTACTCGCCCTTCGACATGCTGGCGTTGCTGCACGAGGTCCTGGGGCTGTACAGCGAGGACCGGCCGCCGGACTTCCCCGACTTCGGGAGCCTCTACGCGGCCCTCATCGCCCGCCTGTCCGCCCACATCGCGGCCTTCAATGAAGCCGCGGACGGCTTCATGCTCGGCGGCACCGGCACGCCTCTGTTGTCGCTGTTGGTGGAGGACTGCATCGAGCGGGCCAGGGACTATCGCGACCGTGGCGCGGTCTACAACGTCCTTTCGCCCCATGCCGGGGGAATGGCCAATGTGGCCAACAGCCTCGTGGCCATTGATGAACTGGTGTATGACAGCAGGCTCATGACCCTCCCGCAGCTCGTGGAGACACTGCGGGCCGACTGGGACGGTGCCGAAGACCTCCGCCGCCTGATCCTGAACCAGTCGCCGGCCTACGGAAACGATGACGAGGCCGCCGACCGCATGATGCAGCGGCTGTATGCGGACTACACATCCCTGGTGTGGCAGACGCCGGAGCGCAACGGGGTGCTACGGCCCTGTGGAATCAGCACCTTCGGCCGCGAGATCGCCTGGGCCTATCCCCAGGGCGACCGCATGGCCTCACCCGACGGCCATCGCAAAGGCGAGATCCTGGCCACGAACTTCTCGCCCTCCCCGGGCACCGACCGCCGGGGGCCCACGGCGGTGGTGAAGTCCTACTGCAAGATGGACCTCACCCAGGTCCCGAGCGGGGCGACGATCGAGCTGAAGCTGCTTCCGGAGAGCCTGAAGGGCGAGACCGGCATCGACGCCCTCGTGGGCCTGCTGCGTAGCTTCTGCGACCTGGGCGGGTTCTACATGCAGATCGATGCCGTCGACCGCGAGGTCCTGCTGGAGGCCCAGAAACACCCTGAGAGGTACCAGAACCTGGCGGTGCGCATCTCGGGCTGG
>CAYRFY010000943.1:0-2292 GCA_964423635.1 uncultured Armatimonadia bacterium
CCTGTCCAGCCGCGACCGGCTCCGGGCCAGTGCCTCCTCGGCCGCGTCGATCAGATGCACCCGGATGCCCGCCTGAGCGGCGAGCTGCGCGATCCCCGTGCCCATTGTCCCCGCGCCGATGATGCACATCGTTTCTACCTGCATCGCTATCCCTCCCGCTCGATGGCCATGGCCATGCCCATGCCACCGCCGATGCACAGCGTTGCCAGCCCTATACGCAGGTCGCGCTTCTCCATCTCATGAAGCAGCGTAACCACAATGCGCGCACCCGTAGCACCGATGGGGTGCCCCAGAGCGATGCCGCTCCCGTTGACGTTGACTTTCCCCTCGTCCAGGCCCAAGTCCCGCATCACCGCCAGAGCCTGCACCGCAAAGGCCTCGTTGAGCTCCACGAGGTCGAAGTCCCCCGGCGCCACACCCATCTTGGCGCACAGCTTCCGCACCGCCGGCACCGGCCCCAGGCCCATCACCCGCGGCTCCACCCCGGCCCAGGCGCTGCCGACGATGGTGGCTCTCGGCGACCGGCCCAGTTGGCTTGCTCTCTCTGCATCGCAGACCACCAGGGCGGCGGCGCCGTCATTGATGCCCGAGGCGTTCCCCGCCGTGATGCAGCCATCGGGCCTGAAGGCCGGGCGAAGCCCGGCGAGAGCCTCGAGCGAGGTCTCCCGTGGGTGCTCATCCACCGCGCAGGGCTCGCCTTTCTTCCGGGCAATCGGCACGATCTCCTCAGCGAAACGGCCCTCAGCGATCGCGGCCAGCGCCCGCTGCTGGCTCCGCAGGGCCCAGGCGTCCATGTCTTCACGGCTGATCCCGGTGCGGGTCACCAGCTCCTCTGTGGCCAGGCCCATCCCCAGACCGCAGATGTGACACGTCAGGCCTTCGTCCATGACGGCATCCACCATCGTCGCGGAGCCCAGCTTGTGCCCCCAGCGCATGTCGGTCACATAGTAGGGCGCATTGCTCATGCTCTCGGTACCGCCGGCGATAAGCAGCCCGCCTTCACCGGCCACGATCGCCTGGCGCGCCAGGTCCAGAGCCTTCAGCCCCGAGCCACAGGTCTTGTTCACCGTGAAGGCGCAGACAGTCTCGGGCAGACCACCTTGCAGGGCAATGGCCCGCGCCGGATTCTGCCCACAGCCCGCCTGGAGCACCTGGCCGAAGATCACTTCATCCACCTGCTCGGTCACGATCTGGTTGCGCTCCACAAGTGCCGAGACCAGGTGCGCACCCAGGTCCACGGCCGAGAACTCCAGAAGACCTCCGCCGAACCTGCCTATCGCCGTCCGGACGGCATCAACGATCACGGCCTTCGGCATTGGCAATCCCCCCTGTTCGCAGTTCTGCCTGGTGACAAAGACGGCCGGACAGGATAACGGCGGATAGCGGCGGATGACGGCAACGGCCGACGACACGGCGGGAGAACAGGATGGACAGGATAACGGCGGATAGCGGCGGATGACGGCAACGGCTGTCTGGCAGGACGGGGGGCAGCAGAGCACCACAGATGCCGTTCCCCTCCCTCGCAGTTCTCAGTCGTTCTCCGCCGTTCCCCGCATCTCTGTGTCCCGCCGTTCTCCGTGGAACTCTGTGCTCTCCGTGTCTCCGTGTTGAGACGTTGCTGTTGCCGTTGCCTTTGTCGCTCTCCGCCGTTCCCTCTTAGCTCTCCCCTGGGTCCCCGAGCAGCCCGAGGATGTTGCCTCCCAGCATGAGCCTCTTGTCTTCCTCGCTGAACTCGTAGGCGTGGATCTTGGCCAGCTCCATGCTGGACGGGTAGAACCCGGCCCCGCCGTCCGAGCCGAAGACAACCTTGTGAGCCCCACAGTAGGTGACCGCATCCCGTATCTTCCAGGGGCAGTGCGAATAGGAGGTGTCCAGCCAGACGTTCTCATGCGACTGACAGATCGCGATGAAGCGGTCGACCATGAAGGGGTCCAGAGGCGAGCCCAGATGAGCGATGATGATGCGGGCCTGCGGCACCTGCTCCACCCATCTCAAAGCCCAGTCCGGCTGGTTGATGCAGTCCAGCAAGACGGGGATGCCAAGCCTCGCGGCATGCTCCAGGAAGGGGACGAACAGCTCGTCGCACACTTCCCCGCGGATCTCGCCCATATGGAGCTTCAGCCCCCGGAAGCCCCATTCCTCCACAGCGCGTCGCAGTTCCTGATGGGCCAGTTCGCCCTCCTCGGGCAGCACGTGGGCGTAGGGGATGAGCCGATCCTCGCGTCCCCGCACGGCGCGCAGCGTGAGCTCGTTGGACTCCCGAGACGGCAGGCACATTGAGAAGACGCAGGC
>CAYRFY010000944.1:0-2287 GCA_964423635.1 uncultured Armatimonadia bacterium
GGTGCCGTCGGTGAGGGTGGCCGCAAGCTGCACGGTCTGGCCCACATTGCCCGAAACGTCGGTGGCCACGAGAGTGGTGGGGTTCAGAACTCCCGTGACCGTGGCATCGTCGTCGGAGGCGGCGTAGGTGCCATCCCCGGCGAAACTCGCCGAGTAGGTCTGATCCCCCGCGGCAGCAATGGTGTAGTCCACCGTGGCGACGCCGTCGGCACCGGTAGTGCCCGAGCCCGTCCAGGAGCCCACTGCGAAGTCAATGGTCTTCCCGGCCAGGGGACCGATGTCGTCGGTGAGGGTGGCCGAAAGCTGCACGGTCTGACCCACATCGCCGGAAACGTCGGCGGCTACGAGGGTGGTGGGGCTATTCGGTGGCAGCAGAACCTCGATGTTGTCCAACACGATGTGGTGAGCGCTGACTGATCCAGTGTGCGGTGTGCCGGTGGACTGGTCCGGAGTGACAACCAGGCTGTCAATGGCGTCAAACCCCACGAAGAGATGCAGCTCTCCCGTAAAGGGGGCCAGGAAGCGCTCACTGGCGACCAATGTGCCCCCGCGGTAACCGGAGAAGGTCACATACTGGTTGTCGTTCCACCCGGCGGCCACGATGGCGCTGCGCAGCGTGAAGGTCTTTCCGCCCATGCTGAGCGCATCGCCAAAGCCCGTGTAGGCGCCCACGTTGCCGGCAATGGCGTTGGTGAAACCGCTCACCTCGCCGTCGTACTTCGTGGACCAGTAGGCGTTTGCCCAGTTGAACCCCGCATAGACCGCGGGGATGGCGGCGTCGGCGTTGTTGTGACCCGGATAGAGGTCCTCGAAGTCAATGACCGTGCCCACTGGGACGTAGGGCACAACGTCGATGTTGTCCAAAACGATGTGGTGAGCGGTGACTGATCCGGTGTGCGGTGTGCCGGTGGACTGGTCCGGAGTGACTACCAGGCTGTCAATGGCGTCAAACCCCACGAAGACATGCAACTCTCCCGTGAAGGGAGCCAGGAAGCGCTCACTGGCGACCAATGTGCCCCCGCGGTAGCCGGAGAAGGTCACGTACTGGTTGTCGTTCCAGCCGGCGGCCACGATGGCGCTGCGCAGCGTGAAGGTCTTTCCGCCCATGCTGAGCGCATCGCCAAAGCCCGTGTAGGCGCCCACGTTGCCGGCAATGGCGTTGGTGAAACCGCTCACCTCGCCGTCGTACTTCGTGGACCAGTAGGCGTTTGCCCAGTTGAACCCCGCGTAGCCCGCGGGGATGGCGGCATCCGCGTTGTTGTGGCCCGGATAGAGGTCCTCGAAATCCAGTACGACGGCTCCCGCGGATGCGCCGGGGGCAGCAACAAGCGCCCCACCCAGTAGGGCCGACAACACCATCGCGAACGACAAGACCTGTCTCACACTGCTTACCCAAATGCGCTTGCTCAACAGCCTCACTCCCGCAGTATACGTTGTAGCCCATAGGGTGACCAAAGCAGTGAAAGTATACACCAACACAGATGGAACCTGTTAGTAACGATATGTTCCGGGCGCCCCCCCGGTCGATGCCAAAGACCCCAATGTCCCCTCCCGGCGGTGCCCCTGGAGGACCACCGGCGGCCCGGAGCGAATTGGACTTTTCGGACACCACGCAGTCGGCGTGGCACATCCACCGGCCGCTGCTTGTCTTCGGGAGGGACACTCGTGAGCAACCAAGAGACACTGGGAGTGGGCATCGCCGGCTTCGGCTTCATCGGTAAGGTCCACGCCTACGGATACCTGAACATCCCGCTGTTCTACGACCCGCCGCCGGCGAAGGTCAAGCTTGTGGGCGTCTGCACCAGCCGCCCCGAGACCGCCGCCAAGGCCGCCGAGCAGGGGAGCTTCGAGTTCGGCACCGACCGCTTCGAAGACCTCCTGGAGCGCGAGGACATTAGCATCATCAACATCTGCTCGCCCAATAGCGCCCACCGGGAGCAGGTCATCGCGGCTCTGGAAGTGGGCAAGCACGTGTACTGCGACAAGCCCCTGACGGTGGACGCCGAGGACGCCCGGGCCATCGTTGCCGCCGCCAAGGACCATCCGGGGCGATCCCACGGCATGGCCTTCCACATGCGGTTCATCCCGGCTACGCTGCGCGCCCGGCAGCTCGTGGAGGACGGCTTCCTGGGCCGCGTCTACCACTTCCGGGCCGCCTACTACCACGCGGGCTACACCGACCCCCAGCGCCCGCTCTCCTGGCGCCTGAGCAAGGAGGCCGGGGGCGGCGCGCTCTCGGACCTGGGTAGCCACGTGCTGGACATGATGCGCTACATCCTGGGGGAGT
>CAYRFY010000945.1:0-2284 GCA_964423635.1 uncultured Armatimonadia bacterium
TCCAGGCTGCCGGTATCGAGCTCGACTGTACTCCGTTATCTTAGCGCTAATGGGCGGAGCCCCGCGCCGTCCGCCGTTTGCCGTCCGCCGTTGTCATTCCGAGACCGTGAGCCTCACCCCTCTGCCCTGCCGGGCCGGAGGGGCGTTCCCGTAGGATGCGTGGCTTGTCACGCATCCTACGGCGGCGAGCGGCGGGGAATGGGCGTGCGGTCGTTGGCACGCCCATTCCCCGCCAGACGCTCAGGCCCTGCACGCCCCGTGCACCAGGGCGCCACAGGCTGCAAGACATGCGGGGTCCAGGGGACTGGTCCCCTGGCGGGGTGCAGGGGCGGAGCCCCGCGCCGTCCGCCGTTTGCCGTCCGCCGTTTGCCGTTGTCATTCCGCGACCGTGAGCCTCACCCGGGACAAGACGCAATTGGCGCCTTCGACATTGCTCACGGTGAGCTTCAGTTGTCCGTCGGCGGAGTGCCCGGGCCCGAAGGCGAAGCGGAGCCACCTGCCCTCCCCGAACTGCTCGACGGGCACCGCGTCGTCGTCTTCGAAGGCCACCGTCTGCCTGCGGTAAGCCTCGCGATCGAAGGCGTAGGCCTCCAGTGTGCCCGCGGAGCCGCGGGGGACTGTGACGAGGATGGTGAACTCCCGCTCGTCGAAGATGCAGTGCGTCGTGCCGCCGGGTCCGGCGGGCCAGCTATTGTACGGCTTGCCACCGAGGGTGGCGATGTCCACGTCTCGCCCGCTGGAGGTCAGGCGCATGCCGCCGTCGAGGCCGAGGAAGGCGTCCAGGGCCACGGGCGGGAGGAGCGCGATTCGTGGCGCCGGGACCAGTTCGGTCTCCCCGGCGACTGCGGGGGTCTCAATGGTAAGCTCCAGGCCGTCGTGGAGGTCGAAGGCGAAGGCCTCCGCGTCCGTGGCCGGGTGCGCGGTCGTGATGCCGACGGTGTCGGTGCCATCGAACCGGAGCAACCCGGCGGGAATGGCGAAGTAGAGGTTGTCCCAGTTTTGAGGCGGCGATTCGGGGCGGCAGGGGTTGTAGTTGTGTTCGAGTCGGCGGCCGTTGACGTCGATCTCGATCTGCGGAGTGGGGCGGTTTGGGCCGATGAGTGAGGGCGACAGGCGGCGGAAGTGGAAGGACAGCCTCGCGTCCGCCAGGGCCGGTGAGATGCCCAGCGTCGCAGTGCCCCGGGTGAGATCGCCGTTGACGGTGAAGGGGCCGACGGTGGAGGTGGCCCGGGCCCGGGCGTCGTCGGCCTCGGACCGCGCACGGTCAAGCAGCGCGGCGGGATCGGAGCGGAGCTCGGCGACCAGGGCCCTCCACTGTCGCGAGCCTTCGCAGGGTCTGACGACGGCGATCAGTCCCCGGCCCACCGGTTTGAGCAGGGCGTCGGCGGTGAGAGGAGCGTGGGCGATGCAGGTGGTGCGCAGGAGCAAGTCATTCGGTATCTCGTTCGGCGCCGCGGGGACGGTGAGCCGCCAGGGGTCCTGCTCGGCAGGGCCGCGGAACAGGCCCCAGCGCATGTCCAGGGCATCCCAGAGGGGCGCCGGGTGGGCCGGCAGCAAGGCGGGGCTCTCGATGACCACGGCCTCGCCGGAGCGGGCGCGCTGCAGCAGGGCGGCTACCTGGGCCGGACTGCCGAAGGTGGCGCCGATCGCCTCGGCGGGAACGAAGGCCTCCCGCATCGTGGGCGGCGCGGGGGCGATGTACTCCGAGGAGGCGGCCGGGACCATGGCGATCTCCACCCGGGCCTGCTCGCCATTGCACGGCACCGGGACGCGCAAGAGCCCGTCGGCGAGCCGCTGCAATGGCTGCTCTACGCCATCCACGGCGGCCCGGGTGGGCTCGCGGTCTTCGGGGCAGAAGACGTCGAGATGGAAGGTGCGGCCGGCCACTCCCGCCACGAAGCGGGCGCTGAGGATATTGTCGGCGAAGCGGACGTCCTGGAGCTCGGCGGCGCCCATGGTCACGTGGCGGTCGCTGCCGACGATGAAGGGGCGATGCTCGATGGGGTGCAGGGCGATCGCCGGCCCGGAGGTGGGAGCCACGCCGAGGCCGATGGCCCCGCGGAAGCGGCCGATGGGGCGCTGGGACCACACGTCGTAGGCCAGGTACTCGCGATGCGGGTCGAGGCCTAAGTCCTCGAGATTGACGAAGTGGCGCTCCTCGGCCTCCAGGCCCCAGTTGAGCACACCGGCCACGCACCAGCGCCGACCGTCGTCGTCGGTCTGGTTGAGCACCCACCATCGCGGCAGGGGGCCGCGGTCGAAGCGGCAGAGGTCCATGGGGCGG
>CAYRFY010000946.1:0-150 GCA_964423635.1 uncultured Armatimonadia bacterium
CAGACCCACGCCGAGACCGTGGACCGAGACACCACCGCCACCTATCTGGTGAAGCTGCAAAACGACGGCAATATGCCGGACACCATCACCGTGATTGGCCCGGCGGGAGACGCCGACTGGACGGTGCAGTACCTGGACGCCATGGAGCAG
>CAYRFY010000946.1:160-2283 GCA_964423635.1 uncultured Armatimonadia bacterium
CGCGGACGTCACCGGCGCCGGCTACAGTGGCGGCGTGCTGGCGGCGGGGGCCGAGGTCTCCCTGCAGATCAAGGTGACGCCGCAGTCGGGGGCGGGCGGCAACAGCACACGGGATGTCCTGCTGACGGCGACCTCGACCGGCGACGGCTCCAAGTCAGACGCGGTTCTGTCTCAGACCACCTGTGCCCCGGCCTATCAGCCCGACGGTTTGATATACGACGGTAGCGCGTACCTGGGTGATGGCCTCTACAATACCTCCGGGGCCGGCCAGACGCATGCCCTATCCGTCCTCCTGTGCTCTCCGGCGGTATACCACATCCGCTTCTATAACGACGGCGAGGTCGCAGACAGCTTCCGGATCAGCGGCCCGTCCGGGAGCTCCGCCTGGCAGGTGCGGTACTATGATTACGCCACCGGCACGGATATCACCACGGCCGTCACGGGGTCGGGCTGGGTTACCCCGGCGGTGGTACCAAACCTGTACCGGCGCATGCTGGTCGAAGTGACCCCGTTGGTTTCGGCGGCACCGGAAACGACCAACTCGAGCCTCGTGACGGCCACCTCGCAAAGCGATGAGACGAAGCAGGACGCGGTGTTGGCCCAGACGACATGCTCGACCACCTACCGGCCCGACGGCCTGATCTACAACGGCACGACATACCTGGGCGATGGCGTGTACAACACCTCCGGAGCCGGACAGACGCATTCCTCGTCCGCTTTGTCGGGCTCCCCGGCGGTCTACCACATACGCTTCTACAATGATGGCAACGTTGCAGACAGCTTCCGGATCACCGGCCCGTCTGGGAGCTCCGCCTGGCAGGTGCGCTACTATGACTACGCGACAGGCACGGACATAACCGCAGCCGTCACGGGGAGCGGCTGGGATACGCCGGCGGTGAGCCCACGGCTGTACCGGCGAATCTGGGTAGAAGTGACCCCATTGACGGCGGCCCGCAGCAACTCCTGCTTCGCGGCACTGATAGCGGCCACCTCGCTGGGCGACGGGACGGTGAAAGACACCGTGAAAGCCTCGACCACCTGTCTGCCCACCCACCGGCCCGACGGCCTGATCTACAACGGCAGCGTGTACCTGGGAGACGACGTGTATAACACTTCCGGAGCCGGCCAGACGCACTCGATCTCTGTCGCCACGGGCCGCTCCGCGGTCTACCACATCCGCTTCTACAATGACGGCAACCTGACGGAGAGCTATCGAATCACCGGCCCGTCCGGGAGTTCCGCCTGGCAGGTGAAGTACTATGACTATGCCACCGGCACGGACATTACCGGCGCCGTGACGGGGGCCGGCTGGGTCAGCCCGACCTTGAGCCCTCGTCTGTACCGGCGGCTTGTAGCCGAGGTGACGCCACTTCCGGCCGCGAGGGGCAACGCCGTCTTCGCGGCACTGATAACCGCCGCCTCGGAGAGCGACGCGACCGGCAGGGACGTGGTGAAGGCCGTCACCACCTGCATCCCCACGTACCAGCCGGATGCCATGATTCACAACGGGACCGTCTATGTCGGCGATAACATCTACAACAGCACCGGTGTCGCCCAGTACCGGGCACAGACGGTGGCGCCAAACGTCACGGCCACCTTCCACATCCGGCTCTACAACGACGGGAACGTCTCCCAGCGGCTGGCGGTCACGGGCCCGGCGGGGGATGCCAAATGGGACGTCCAGTTCCTGGACCACGCCACGGGCACCGACATCACCTCGGAGGTGACGGGCGCCGGATGGCAGACGCCGCTCCTGAGCCCGGGAGTGTACCGGCAGGTGAGGGTGCTCGTAACCCCCACCGCAAGCGCCCTGCCGGGAGAGACACTGGATGTCGTGGTGAGGGCCTCGTCGGTACTGGAGGCCACGAATGTGGATGCTGTGCTGGCGCGGACGACGAGGTACTGACGCGGAAGGGCCAGGGATCAGGGGCTCGTTGCCCGCGGACGACAACGACAGTTGAACAGGATAGACAGGATCACGGCGGATGACGGCGGAATGGACAGCGACGAACGGCAACGCCTTCTGGTTGCGCGGCCGCCGTGGACCAGGCCGTCAGCTCACATTATACATGAACGCACTGGGGCCACATTTCGCCATTCCCGCGTCCGGAACGGTCGAAGTA
>CAYRFY010000947.1:0-2281 GCA_964423635.1 uncultured Armatimonadia bacterium
AGCTAGGACGGGGGGATACTTGTGCCTTGACATCGGCTCTTATAGATGCCGTTCCGAGCCACCGCGGTGCGCGGAGACGAGGCCTGGACGGTGGAGATCGCCGTGCCCTTCGCGACCCTCGGCACCCGTCCGGTGGCGGGGGAGGTCTGGGGCCTCAACGTCTGCCGCGGTCGGCCGCAGGGCCGCGAGTATTCCAGTTGGGCCGGCATCCAGGGAGCCTTCGCCCAGCCCGCCCGCTTCGGGACCATCGTCTTTTCCTCCGACAACGGGCTGGTCATCAACAGCCGAGGGCTGTGCTCCCGCAAGGGGAATGCCGACGGGAGCAATGCGCTGAGCGGGAGCCACCGCGGCGAGGCCGGGCAGAGGCTGCTCGTGCAGATCGAGGCCTCCACGGAAGCCGGCGCCACGGCGCAGGTCCGGCGCGAATTCGCCACATCCGACGCCGGCGAGGCGAGTTTCGCCGTCCCCTACACCGTTGCGGGCGAGGAGGGCGAGAAGGTTGCGTTCCGCATCTCGGTGGGCGAGCGGGTCTTGTACGAAAACTCCGTGCCGGTGATCCGCGATGAATTCCCACTGGTCTGGGAGACCAAGGACCCGCTGTATCAGGAGCTGTGGGGCGAGGAGGGTCCGGGCATGGGCGCCCGGGGCGTGATCATGTGGGCCCACGATGTGGTGAACTACCGCTTCGGGCCCTTCTGCCTCAAACATGCGCAGCCCTACGTGCTGTCCGAGGTCTATGCCAACGCCGGGCGCCGCAACCTGCGCTACATCGCCACCGCCGACTGGTTGGACAGAGACCTGTTTGGGTTCAGGAAGTACTCCGCCCAACACGGACTGAAGCTGATCTGCCAGGGCAACACCAGAGCGAAGGCCGAGGGCAAGCCCGCCGATGAGGGAAACGTGGCCTATGTCATCGACTACGAGAACCAGGAGGTCTTCCTCCAACAGCTCAAGGACTCTCTGACCCGCTGGCGCCCTTACTTCTGGGCGGTAATGACCGCCGACGAGCTCCAGGAGCACGACCTGATCCGTGGGCTCAAGCTCCATTACCAGAACGGCCCGTACCCCTTCATGGAGCAGGTGGATCGAGAAGTGAAGGCCGAGTTCGGTTACGGCAAGTGGGGGATTCCCGAGTCACTGGAGGACAAGAACCCGTTCCGCTGGATCGCCTACCGGCGCTGGTACAACGACCGGTTCATGGCCATGCAAAAGCGTATCTACGAGACGGTGAAATCCGTCGATCCCGAACTGCTGGTGATCGGCCCCGACCCGCTGGCCCAGGTGATGCCCCTGGATTACTCGGGCTACAGTCGCTATTGCGACATCGTCACCCACCAGCTCTACCCGCGGCGCAATCCCAATGAGCAGGACTTCGCGTGGGTGACCAAGACGCTCCGCGACCTGAGCGGGAAGCCGACCATGCCCTGCGCCCATGTGGAGCACTACGCCAATAGCTTCCGGCCCGCCCAGGCGCTGGAGCTGATGAGCCAGGTGTACCGCGCCGGGGGCGAGGGCTTCCACCTGTACATGCCCGACACCGCCGGGACGCAGAGCAAGACGATGGACCTGCAGTCGGACCGCTACGGCTCGCCGCCCCGCTGGGAGACGGTGATGGGCACCCTGGACCGCGCGGCCCGGGACCCGCGACCGAGGCCGCCCCGGGCTCGGGCGGCGGTGCTACTGTCCAATGACGGGATGATGGGCGACTTCCTGGGGGCCATGCAGGGCGGGGGGCAGTACCGCTGGCTGTTCTCCCTCCTGGGGCCCTGTGCACGGGGTTGGTTCCAAGTCATCGACGACAACCAGATCGCCCGCGGGGAGGTGGACCTCTCCGCGTACCAGGCCATCTATGTGCCCGGTGCGGTCACCCAGCGGCGCGAGGTGGTGCAGGCCCTACTCGCCTACGTGGAGCAGGGCGGCACGCTGGTGGTGACACAGCCGGACAGCTTCACCTACCACCTGGACGGCAGCACGATGGACGATCTGCGCGCCCGGCTGTTTGGGCCCGTGGGTGACATGACCCCGCACACCACCGTAGCGGCCACCGGGACGGCTCCCACCGCCGGGTTCACCGGAGAGTTGCCCGTCTTCTCGGGCAAGGGGGCGGCACTGGCGCCGACGGACGAGGCGGAGGTACTGCTGCGCTACGAGGACGGCGCCACCGCGGCGGTGCGCAAGAGCGTCGGGGACGGATCGGTGGTCCTTTTCGGCTTCGATCCCACGGTAGAGAAGGCCGCGGCCTCCGAGGCCTGGCGGGCGTATTTCAAGGCCCTGCACTCCG
>CAYRFY010000948.1:0-466 GCA_964423635.1 uncultured Armatimonadia bacterium
ATCCCCCAGGGCAGCGGCCCGATCTCCGTATCGAAGACCGAGATGGGTATGACAAGCTCCACCGTCCACTCGGCCTGTTCGCGTCGGGCGGCCGCCCGCCAGTCCGCGCTATTGCCGAAGTTGTCGCTCTGGGTGCCCAGTGAGTTCACGGCGAACTGATAGGTCCGAGTCGCCCCCGCAGGGTTGACGAAGACCTCCACATCGTCATCCAGGTACAGAGGCGAGCCCCGGTCGGTGTACTTGGCGACAATCTTGTCCATCCGCGATTCCAGGCAGCGGAAGGCGATGTAGAGGTTGTCGCCGTCGTGGGCGGCCCAGACCGCCGTCTTTTCGCCGGCCTCGCCCCCGCCCGATGGCTTCCGGAGCTGCGGGATCAGTGGATCGCGCTGCCAGGCCGAGTCATCCAGCGTGCCGTCAATCGTTGGAGCCGCGTCGATGCGGGGTACGGTCACCCGCGGTACCGGAT
>CAYRFY010000948.1:476-1632 GCA_964423635.1 uncultured Armatimonadia bacterium
GGATCCCCCACCGAGAAGGACAGCGTCCCTGATGTGTTGAAGCGGGCGTCCTCCGAGGTGACACTGTACGGCACGCGCTGCTCACCGATGCGGGTGGCGGGTTGTACGTTCAGCGTGACGGCGTGCTCGACGGTCCCCGCTGCCGGCACCGTGACGGTGAACTGAGCCGGCTCAATGGTGATTGGCCCCGCGGGTCCGAGCGTCACGGTCACCTGTCCCTCGCTGTCGAGGTGACCGGTCAGCCGGACCGCCACGTCCCTGCTCTCGCCGCGAAACAGACGCTCCGGCTGCGCCGTCACCTGAAGCGGCTTGCCTGTCGCCAGGTCGAAGGGCAGGGAGACCACGAACGGCTTGCCTCCCACCTCCCCGCTCAGTACGACGAGATACGGCAAGAGCCCGCTGGGAGGGTCTGCCGGCACCATCAGGTCCGGTGCCACCCCCACCACCGAATCGCGAATCACAACCTGCACGGCACTGGCCCGGGCCAGCTCCGGCCACGGCGAAAGCACTCGCGCCTGCATTGGCCCGTCGGGTGTGATGTCATTCACTACCGTACCGATCTTGGTCTGCCGGCCCCGGACGCAGTTCTCGCAAAGTCGCGCGGCCAACGCCGTACCCCCCGCCAAAGCCACCGCCACGTGGCCCGCCGCGGTGTTCGCGCGGAAGACCAGCTTCGCCAGGTCCACCGGCGCCTGTGTGCTCGTGAGCTCCAGCGCCGAGACCAAGTCCTCCTGCACGCCCGCGGCCAAACGCGGCAACTCCTCCACCGTCGCCGTCTGCGCCGCCTCCAAAGCGGCCTGCGCCATGGCGATGTGCAGGGCCGCCTCCTTGCCCACCTCGGAGCCGAAAGCCCGCCCGATCTTCCCCAGCACCCGGCCGACCAGACGCAGTCCGTGCCGGGCCGCCTGCTCCGGTGTCCCGAGCCACAGCGCCACACAACCCTGGGCAGGTACGTCCACCAACAGGCCTGCGGGGTCGACAGCCCGGAAGTTGGCCGTGCCCGGGAGCACGCTGCGGCAGATCAGCTCGACGCCGTCGGCGATGCCCAGCCCCGCGGGGTCCAAGGTCAGCGTGCCCCGCACCGCTTCGTCGGTGTAGTTGCGCAGAGTGAACAGCAGCTCGCCCGCGGCATAGGACCCGTAGCGCTCGACGATCA
>CAYRFY010000948.1:1642-1962 GCA_964423635.1 uncultured Armatimonadia bacterium
CGGCACCGGCTCCCAGCCGGCCTGGGACAGCTCCTCGATCGCGGCCACGTACTGGCGGTATAGCCCCCGATAGTCCTCGAGGTTCTGCGCCGCCACCTGCACGCAATACACCGCCGGGTAGATGGCGTAGGCCAGACAGCGGTCCAGGTGGCGATGGACATTGCCCGCCTCCGCATCGCCGTAGCCGCCGGTCTTGCCCCAGGCGTGCCAGTGGCGCCAGATCTTGTGGTAGGCCGTGGCCCGCAGGTAGCGATCCAGCCGACCGGGATGCGGCACGTCCCAGTCGAACTCCGTCATCGGCACATCCACATAGGGCATGG
>CAYRFY010000948.1:1972-2272 GCA_964423635.1 uncultured Armatimonadia bacterium
GAACTGCTCGTAGCAATTGGCGTTGCCGTAAGTGGCGATCTTATGCTGCTGCGTCAGCGGCCACCAGCACTTGTGGTGGAAGTCCCAAATCGTGTTGAGCATGGCCGGCGCCAACGTCTCCTTGCCGAACGTCAGCGGCTGCAGCGTGGTCCGGAAGTGCTCGCGCCGGTAGTTGAGCTCCGACCGGTTCGCCATGTAGCCCTCGATGGCATCGGCGGTGAAGGTCGCACCCCACGGCGCATACTCGGGCTTGGCCGCCCACTTCTCTGCGGTCTCGGTGGACTTGCGTGCCAGGACGTC
>CAYRFY010000949.1:0-2252 GCA_964423635.1 uncultured Armatimonadia bacterium
CGGGGGCGTCAGCCCCCGTTCTGGAGCCCGGCGCAACCCCGAGCCCCGGAGGGGCGACACAATGCCCGCCGCCCCGCATTGTGCCGCCCCTCCGGGGCTAGACGGCGCTGGCGAACGGCTACGGCAAACGGCGCCGCTCCCTGCGGGCCGCCGGCCCGCTTTCCCTCTCCTTCGCAAACACCGCTCAGGAGAGGGCTACGGCAACGGCCAACCACCCGGCGCCGCAGTTCTGTAGGGCGCGGGCCTGTACCGCGCCGAGGGGGCCCTCCGACAACAACGGCAAACGGCGGCGGCGCACGGGTCGCCGCCCTACAATGGCAAACGGCTCGGCGCCGCCCCGCATTGTGCCGCCCCTCCGGGGCCAGACGGCAACAGCCCGCCTACCTCAGCCCATACAGATTCCCGTCCTCGCTCCCCGCCAGTACCTCCGGCCACGTTCCTCCCGCCACCGGTCTGCCTGCGGCGACCGCGATTACCCGCCCGGCCGTGGCATACTGCGATACCACCGTGCCGTCGGCGGCGGTGAGCACATACACACCGCCGTCGTCGCAGCCCGCGGCCACACGGTAGCCCCCGGCGCCTTCCAGTACCGCCATGCAGCGTACCTGATTGGGCAGCGCCGTGCGCCAGAGCATGTTGCCCTCACCATCGAGGCAGTAGACGTTGAAGGACAGCGAGGCCGCGAGGACCTCGTCCTTCCCGTCGCCATTGACATCGACGCAGGCCACTGCGGAGAGCTCGTCTCCCGTGTTGAAGGTCCACATGCGCTTGCCGTCGGTATCGGCGACCTGTACGAGGGTGTCCGCGCCGCCGAAGACAACTTCCAGGTCACCATCACCGTTGATGTCCCCGGCGGCCACGGCGTTGGCACAGGGCCCGCCCGCGGTTCTCCACGCCCAGCGCCTCGTGCCGTCCGGATTGATGCAGTGCCAGGTGTAGTATTCCGTGCCGGCGAGCACCTCGTCCTTGCCGTCGCCCTCGAGGTCGGCCGCGCAGCCCGCCGTGGACCCGTGCACGCTCTCGTAGTGCCAGATCAGCTTGCCCTCGGCGTCGATGGCGTGATAGCGCCAGTTGTCGGCGCCGGCGATGAGCACCTGACGACCGTCACCCTCCAGGTCGGCGGGAAGAGGGTGCGCACGTGCCCCGCGCGCTTGTAGAGCGGCACATCGAAGGTCCAGATGCGCTTGCCCTCGGCGTCGAAGGCGATGGCCTGGGCATTGAGGGTACCCACGACCACGGCGGGCCTGCCGTCGCCGTGGAAGTCGACGGTGCTCACGCAGTTCACCTGTGCATCGCAGTCGGCGGACCATCGCAGGGCGCCGTCGGCGCCCAGGCAGTACAGCTTGCCATTGGTGTTGCCGCCGAGGACCTCGCTAGTCCCGTCGCCATCGATGTCGGCGCAATGGAGGGCGGAGAAGACATACGGCGCCGGCCCCTCGGCCTTCGCCACCAGCCCGTCCAGCCCCTGGCCGTCGCCCCAGAGCTGCAGCTCCGCCAGGTAGACCCCGGTTCCCGGCCGCGGGGTGAGAATCAGGCGCAGGTCGGTGGCAGAGCCCTGCAGACCCTCGAAGGCGTAGGTCTCCGGCCGATGGCCCGGCGCTCCCCAGTTGCCGTGTTCCTCGGTGTCCGTGGCGTCCAGAAGTGTACGGGTGTCGGCGGCGAAGCCGTCATTGCTGGCCAAGAGCCGCACGCGGCCGAGCTGGAACAGCTTGTTCTTGCTGGAGGAAGTGGCGAACCAGGCCTGCAGCAGCAGCCTTTGGACCTCGCAAGACTGCTTGAGCTTCAGATCGATGGTGACCTCCTGCCCGTCGTCCCACATGACCCCGTTGTTGGTGCTCATCTCCTGACCGTCGAAGACATTGCCCAGCCTGTTGGCCCCCGCGGCGCCGGAGAAGACGTTGGCCTCCAGGGGCTCGGGCGAACAGGTAGCCTGAGCCAGCACATCCACGGCCTCGGGCACCAGCGCATTGTTGGTCAGCAGGTAGCCCTCAGGCTTCTCCATGTAGGCCCAGAGCTTGCTCATCTCGGGAGCCGCGAGAGCGTCGGTTCCGGCGGCCGTGACGCCCGTCGGCGAGCCCAGGAGCGGGCCGAGGACCAGTTGCCGCACCTCCTGAGGCGACAGGGAGATGTCCAGATGGGCCTCTGTCTCGGTCTGCTCGGCGCGGGCCGCGCGCAGTGTGGGAGTCTTGATCGTAGCGGCTCCGGTGGACAGCTCGAGGCGCACGTCCGCGCCGCCGGGGAAGCTTGACGTC
>CAYRFY010000950.1:0-2230 GCA_964423635.1 uncultured Armatimonadia bacterium
CTGAAGGCTCTGCGTGCGGAGGTAGAAGGGTGGATGAAGGACACCGGTGACGGCCTGGTGCGGGGCGACTGGCCGCCCACGGAGGCTCAAAGGGTGCGGCTGGAGACCAGCGGGGAGCCCAACTGAAGGAAGAGCGGGCCGGGCGCAGAGGCGCCCGGCCCGCAATCGGCACTGCGGCAACCGAAACAGCCTGGAGACACAGGAACGGTTAGTCCAGCCAGTAGGACAACATGCGCGCGAACTCAGGGCTGCCGGGAACAAGGTTGTTCCGCTGCATCCACTTCACGTGCCCATCGGCGTAAGCGATGTTGGACCCATCGTTGTGGGGAAGGCTGTTCCCGCCGCAGACGTACCCGGCGGAACGGTTGGCATAGCCCGGGAAGTTCGCGTTCCCCATGTAGTAGCAGACACTGCCGTTGTCGTAGGCGTCGGCCAAAACGGCCGTCTCCGCCGGGCGCTTGAACTTCGCCAAGGGCGCGCCTCCGTGGCCGTACTCCCAGGTGGGGTACCGAGCGTAGCCGGTGGGATAGTAGTTCATGCCGTAGCCGCAGAGGGTCGCAGGCTGACTGGGGCAGCGGAACAACTGCTCGTTCTTGCAGTAGGGCATCAGGCGGGAGTCGATGTGGCCGGGGTTGGCCGTCACAACCCAGACCCACATGTCCCAGCGATCCGGCGACCGCGCCGGGGGCAGGTGGCTGGGACAGACGAGTTCATCGTAGTCCTGCGCGTACATGAGCCAGGCTGTGGCAAGCTGCTTGAGATTGCTTTGGCAACTGGCCTGGCGCGCCTTCTCACGCGCACGTGCGAAAACGGGGAACAGGATCGCCGCCAGAATGGCGATGATCGCAATCACGACCAGCAACTCGATCAGGGTGAAACCGCGCTTCATTGGCCGACCTCCTTCTGCATTTGCGGGGCCGGGGCCCCCTTCGATTGGTGCCGCAAGACAGCTCAGTCTGCGGAATCCCGCCGATCCGCGGAGACGGATAGGCGGCCTATGCATCAAACGGGCTTCTGAACGGCGGCGTCCGCCGTACACCGACGCCCGTGCAGGTGGAGGTGGAGGTCAGGCTATGCACTGGCCTCCTCGACAACGACCGTCCTGGCCTCTGCCTTGTCGGCAAGTCCACTTGCGCAGCGGAACCCGCTGAAATAACGCTGCTGCTGATAGTCCGGAACGAAGGACCGCTGAGCGGAGCGGAAGCAGCCCTCCTCCTTGTCAAACCACGACCCGCCGCGAACCACGTGGGCCTTATCCATCGGAAGCGCCCTGGTCCCGATGGTGTGAACCCGATAGCTCTTGGCACTGCACGCCGCAGGCCCGGTGGGGTTCACCCGAGCCGCGGAGGCCCGGGCACCGGCGCTGTAGTAATCGCCGCACCACTCGGCCACATTGCCGGCCATGTCCAGAGCTCCGCACCAACTGGCGCCATCGGGAAAGCTCCCCGCCGCAGACACGCCGCCGTCCTCGCCCTTATTCCCCGCATTACAGCACTTCGTCGCGTCCCATTCGTCGCCCCACGGGTACACGTGTCCCTCGGGCCCGCGAGCCGCGAACTCCCACTCCGCCTCGGTAGGCAGGCGCATGCCGATCTTCTCACAGAAGGCCCGGGCCTCATCCCAGGAGATGTCCGACACGGGGGTGTCGTCGCCGGCGTCGTCGGCCCCGGTCATCACCTTGAGCCACTGGGCGCGAGTGACCTCAGATAGCCCGATCCAATAGGCACCCAGCTCGACTTCACGCACCGGACTCTCATCCGCAAGCCCGCCCTCCGCGCCCATCATGAACTTGCCCGCGGGGACGTAGACCATCTCGATGCCGCTGTCGGCGTGCTTGATCCGGTAGCCGGCTTCGCCGGGAGCCTTGTCGTTGTCCGGCGCGACATCCCAGCCCTCCGGCACGGCGACGACGTCATTTTGCACCGCAGGAGCCGGTGCGGGCTTCTGCTCGGCCTGCTCGGTCTGCTTCTTGGGCGGCGCCTGCACCGCCCCCTCGTCGCCCGAATCCTTCTTGCAGCCCCCCAGGGACCACAGCAGCACCACCACCGCGCCGATTGTGCCAAGTAGCAGCGCCCGTTTCATAATCGTGCCCTCCCGTACTGGTTGTGCTTCGTATGCTGCCACAAACGACGGTGGACCAAGATCCCGTGGAGTGCGACGACGCCCTATAAGTCGGGCCGAAAAGCCGTTCACAGCCGCGTAGGTCGGGCTTTCCAGCCCGACTCGGCGG
>CAYRFY010000951.1:0-2218 GCA_964423635.1 uncultured Armatimonadia bacterium
AGCTGCAGATCCAGCCGACAGACAGGCCCGCCAGGACCAGAACGGCGCCGACCCAACGCTGATGACCCAGATGAAGTCCGTCGGAGAGGTCATGGCCATCGGTCGGACCTTCAAGGAATCTCTGCAGAAGGCCATCCGCGCGCTGGAGATCGGCCGCTTCGGTCTCGGCGCCGACGGCAAGGGCAGCCACTACGACGAGATGCCCATGGAGGAGCTTCGCGTCAAGCTCCTCATCCCTCATCCCGACCGGCTCTTCCAGCTCCGCAGCGCCATGCGCGTGGGCGCCGGGGTGGAGGAGCTGTACCGGATCACCGGCATCGATCCGTGGTTTCTCAACCACATCCGCGAGATCGTGGCCATGCAGGACGAACTGGCCGACCTCCGCCCCGAACGAACTGAGATCACCGCGGACGAGGCCGCCACGGCGGTCTCCCGCAATCACCTGAGAGAGCTCAAGCAGGCGGGTTTCTCGGACAAGCAGATCGCCGTTCTGTCGCGACGCAGCGAGGACGAGGTGCGTCAGTTGCGCAAGGACCTCGGCGTGCTGCCGGTGGTGAAGCTGGTGGACACCTGCGCCGCCGAGTTCGAGGCCTACACGCCCTACTACTACCTCACCTACGAGCAGGAGGACGAGGCGCGGCCGGGAGCCCAACGCAATATCGCCATCCTCGGCGGCGGGCCCAACCGCATCGGTCAGGGCATTGAGTTCGACTACTGCTGCGTCCACGCGGCAATGGCACTCAGCGAAGCCGGCTACGAGACGGTCATGGTCAACTGCAACCCCGAGACCGTCAGCACCGACTACGACACCTCGGACAAGCTGTACTTCGAGCCCCTCACCCTGGAGGATGTGCTCAACATCTGCGACAAGGAAGACCCCTCCGGGGTCATCGTCCAGTTCGGCGGTCAGACGCCGCTGAACCTCGCCCAACCTCTGCAGCGGCACAATGTCCCCATCATCGGCACCACGCCGGACAGCATCGCCCGGGCCGAGGACCGCAAGCTGTTCAAGAACACTCTGGATAAGCTGGGCCTCCACCAGCCGGAGAACGATACGGCCACCTCGGTGGAGGAGGCCATCGACAAGGCGGAGAGCATCGGGTACCCGGTGGTTGTGCGCCCTTCGTTCGTCCTCGGCGGCCGGGCCATGGAGATCGTCTACTCCCGCGGCATGCTGGAACGCTATATGAGCCTGGCCGTGGAGGCCTCCCCCGAACACCCCATCCTCATCGACAAGTTCCTCGACGACGCCGTCGAGGTGGATGTGGACGCCATCTCCGACGGCGAGCGCTGCGTCATCGGCGGGATCATGGAGCACATCGAGGAGGCGGGCGTGCATTCCGGTGATTCGGCCTGCGTCCTTCCCGCCTTCAGTCTGGCCGAGAGCGAGCTCGAGCAGATCACCGGCCAGACCAAAGCCCTCGCCGCCGAACTGGGTGTGCGAGGCCTCATCAATGTGCAGTATGCCATCAAGAACGAGCGGCTCCACGTTTTGGAGGTCAACCCCCGGGCCTCGCGCACGGTACCCTTCGTCAGCAAGGCCATCGGTGTGCCGCTGGCCAAGCTGGCCGCTCTAGTCATGGCGGGCGCCAGGCTCTCCGACCTGGGTTTCACCGAGGAGATTCATCCGCCGCACACGGCGGTGAAGTGCCCGGTGTTCCCCTTCGCCAAGTTCTCGGGCTTCGACCCGCTCCTGGGCCCGGAGATGAAGTCCACCGGCGAGGTCATGGGGGTGGACAGCGACTTCGGCGCCGCCTTCGCCAAGGCCTACATCGCCGCCGGCCACGACCTACCTACCCGGGGCACCATCTTCCTGAGCGTGCGCAATCGCGACAAGCGTGACGTGATCTTCCTGGCCAAGCGTCTGCACGAGCTGGGCTTCAAGATCGTAGCCACCGGCGGGACCGCCGGCGTCCTGCGGAGGGTGGGAGTGGAGGCCGAGGAAGTCTATCGCGTCTCCGACCCGCGGGGTCGCAACGTCATCGACCTCATCCGCGACGGGCGTATCCAGCTCATCATCAACACGCCCACCGCCGGCGAGGACCCGCGTGAGGACCAGAAGGCCATCCGCGCCGCCGCCGTGCTCTACGGCATCCCGGCGATCACCACGATCTCCGGCGCCATGGTGGCGGTGATGGGCCTGGAATCGCTGATCAAGGGCAGGCTGTCGGTGAAGCCCCTGCAGGAGTATCATGAGGTGATGCGGGCCGGAGCGGGA
>CAYRFY010000952.1:0-2214 GCA_964423635.1 uncultured Armatimonadia bacterium
GCAGCTTGTCCACCACCGCGCCCACGTTGGCCTCCTCCTCCACCTGCTCGGCCACGTACCACTGCAGGAAGTTGGCGGTGGCGAAGTCGGACTCATCCATGGCCAGCTTCATGCGCTCGTTGATGCTGGCGGTGATGTACTTCTCATGCTCCAAGGAGGCCTCGAAGATCGCCAGCGGGGAGTCGAAGTCCACGGGTGGCCCCTCGATGGTCTTGAGACTGACCTTGCCGTTGACCTCATTGACATAGTCAAACATCTTCATGGCATGGAAGTGCTCTTCCTGGGTCTGCGCCCGCATCCAGGCCGCAAAGCCGGGCAGGCCCTGATCCTCGAACCAGGCCGCCATCGAGAGGTACAGGTACTCGGAGTAAAGCTCGCGGTTGATCTGCTCGTTGAGAGCCTCCAGCATCTTGTCGCTGAGCATTAGGACTTCGCCTCCCAGAGCCCGTGGAGATTGCAGTGCTCCCGGGCTGTGATGTTTTGCGCGTCGATGGCGAACTCGGCCTCCGGGGCGTCACCAGGGCTCAGGTAAGCCCGGTAAACCCGGTTGTCGGCGATGATCTCGATGAACTCAATCCAGTGGTCGTCCTGCATGGGATGGGCCACGCTGCCCACCTTGACCTTGAACCCGGTGGGCGTCTTCTCGATGACCGGGACGTGCTTTTCCACCGCTGCGTCCACCGTCCCGGCCTCCAGCAGCTCCATGACGTGGTCACCACACTTGAACTGAGCGCCACAATCACAGTCCTTGAGCACCTCGAGCAACTGATCGCAGTCCGGGCATGTGTAGATCTCAGACCTCTTGGCCATCACGATCTCCCTCCTACTTCCCGTGAATGCCGGACCCGGGGCGGGTCCGGATAGTGAAGGTGCGTCTCAGGCAGACCGACGCAGCAAAGTCACGGCAGCGGCACACGGCTCGGCGGGGTTGTCAGTAGTTCTCGCCCAACAGCTCAAAGTGCGCCAGGGGGTGGTCGCAGGCCGGGCAGACCTTGGGAGCCTTGGGGCCCTCGTGCAGATAGCCGCAGTTGCGGCAACGCCAGACCACGGCCTCATCGCGCTCGAAGACCTTGCCGTTGTCGATGTTGTCGGCCAGAGCCACGTAGCGCTTCTCATGCTGCTTCTCGGCCACCGCGATGCTCCGGAAGACGCGGGCGATCTCCTTGAAGCCCTCTTCCTCGGCCACCTGAGCGAACTCGGGATACATCTGGGTCTGCTCGTAGTGCTCGCCCGCCGCCGCCTCGCGCAGGTTCTCCACCGTCGTGCCGATCACGCCCGCCGGGAACGCCGCCGTGATCTCCACCTCGCCGCCCTCCAGGTACTTGAAGAGCCTCTTGGCATGCTCCTTCTCCTGGTCGGCGGTCTCGGTGAAGATGAAGCTGATCTGCTCGTAGCCCTCCTTCTTGGCGACGCTGGCGGCGTAGGTGTAGCGGTTGCGGGCCTGGGACTCTCCGGCAAAGGCGGTCAGCAGGTTCTTTTCGGTGCGCGTTCCCTTAAGCTCCATATGGTCTTTCCCCTTGGTCAGGTTCTGGATGCTCTCTTTGTGCAGTCAGGGCAGATGCCCTCGAAAACGATGTCATGGCCCCGCACATCGTAGCCCGTCTGGCGCCGGGCCAGGCGGTCGAGCTCTTCGGGGTCCGGCAGTACCAGGTCATCGATCCGGCCGCAGACCGTGCAGCGGATGTGGGCGTGGACCGCCCGCACGGCCTCATAGCGTTTGGCCGAAGTGCCCGCATCCACGGCCCGCACCAACCCCAGCTTCTCCAGCGCATGGAGGCTTCTGTACACCGTGGCCAGCGCCACCTCGGGCTCCGCGGACCTCAGGGCGTCGTGAACATCCTGAGCGGTGAGATGAACGTGGCCCGCGGTGAGCACCGACAGGACGGCCTCGCGGTGCCTGGTCAGTGTCGGTCTCTGTGGGCAGTTGTCGGTGCCTCTATTCATTGTCCTCCACCGATCCCCGCCCCCGGCCGAGCAATGCGAATGAGAAGCGTTTGCACGTGGATTAGTATAAGTAAGTTACCTATCTGAGTCAAGTGATGTGTTGAAGAATCCATCGGGCCGCGGGTGGTAGTGCGGAGAAGGGGGCGGTGGCAGGTGGTGAAGGGCGGACGGCGGCGGGCGAGACGTCGGCGGTCCCAAGAACGGCTACGGCTACGGCAGACGGCAACGGCAACGGTAAACGGCGGCGGGCGAGACGCCCGCGGTCCCAGG
>CAYRFY010000953.1:0-2212 GCA_964423635.1 uncultured Armatimonadia bacterium
ATCGCAGGCCGCGGCACCGCCTCCGCCGGTCCCGGCGGTCTCCAGCTCCTGCGACTGCCTACCGTTCGGAGTGCTCTCGTCCCAGGTTGTCGTCCACTCGGAGACCAGGTTCAGGAGGCGCGAGGCCCGCATGAGGCCGAGGTCCTCGCCGGCCACATCTCGATAGGTGGCCAGCTCCGCCTCCCGTCCTAACAGGCGGCTGAGGCGCTCCAGCTCGGCCACCGCCGCCGCCCGGAAGACCTTCTCCTCTCCCACCACCGCCTCCAGTTGTGCCCTGTCACTCTCCCGCATCCGGGGCTCCGGCCCCACGGCTCTCTCGCGCTCCACAGCCGCTCCCACCTCCGCCACGATCTCGGTCCCGTTGAGTTCCGGGAGGTACACGATACTGCCCTCCACCGCCGTGCCGGCGCCCCTGTAGGTGATTCCGCAGTACACCTGTTCGGGGTCGTCGGCGCAGGATTCCGGCTCCAGGTCGAGGGCTTTGACCGCCGAGGTCGGGTAGCGCTCGCCGGGGATGTGCGGGCAGCCGGGGTCGAGGATATCCAGGCCGCAGACCGAGCATTGCCGCCAGTCCACTTCCATCCCGATCGAGGCGTACTGCCACACGCCGCCGTCGATCTGCGAGCGTGCGTGCTCATTGTGGGCGGTCTTGACGAGGTAGAACTTGACCAGACCCCAGAGGATGCCGGTATCCGGGTCCCGCCATTCGCGGGCGTCGAAGAACCGGCCGATCGGCTCGGCGGCCATCCCCTTGACTTCCGGGTGCCCCAGCAGCAGGCTCTTGCCCGGAATGGTGGCGATCACGCTGTGCTGGAACTCGGGCGACAGCCGCACGTGGTGCTTGCCCCAGCGGTCATTGGTGAGCCGCATTTCCCTGACGTAGACATCTTCCGGGGCCAGCGGCTCCAGTGCGTACTGGTTGATGAGCGCCATCTCGTCGTCGGTAGGCACCGCCCCGGTCTCGCGCCGCCCGAACCCGGTGGCGAAGCACTCCACGTGCACACGGGGCTCAGGGTCCCCGACGGACTTGGCCTGTACCTGTGCAACCCACTCTTGGCATGTGGAACGGTCCGCCCAGATTCCGGGGTCGAAGAGGTACTCCTTGATCTCCCACCGCCCGCTGGACAAAACCGGCGCCCAAGTCGCGCGAACGCCCCGCGCCCCGTCCAGCATCTCTGTGCGCTCTCCGTCGCCGAAGTCACCCGGTACCCAAGCAGGGTTGGGTACACAGTGCCGGCTCTGCCAATCCTCACTCACGGTCATTCCTCCAATCACCTGCGCGCGGCGATAGCGCAAGAGGCGAGCCCCTCGCGTAGGCCATCCCCAATATCCCGCGCCCCCCTACACCTCCGCCTGCTCCCCGTCGGTCTCTGTCTCTTGCCCGGCCTCCTCGGCTATCTGTGGGTCCGGGCGATACGGAGTGAGCAGCGCCGTCCGGCAGTCTTCACACAGCATCACATAGCGCCCGTTGAGCACGCATTGGAAGCGCGCCCGCTTGTGGCAGTTCACCGCCTGACATCTCATCTGCCTGCCTCCAGTCGTGGGAGGATCCGGGCCGGATTGCCCACCGCCAGCATCCCCGGCGGCACGTCTCTGCACACCACCGCGCCCGGCGCCACCTTGGCGCCTCTCCCGATCCGCACCCCTGCGTCGATCACCGCCGCCGCGCAGATGACCGCCTCGTCCTCCACCACCGTCCTGCAGGGGACGAAGTCCCCCTTGCCCACGCGTGGGTCGTCGTCGTTGCAGAAGGTCACGTTCGGGCCCACGAACACGCGGTTGCCCAGCTCGACGCCGGTGGTGATGCCGCTGCCGTCCTGCAGCCTGCAGCCGTCTCCCATCACCGCCGCCCGGCCCACGTGGGTATTGCGCGCCAGCAGGCAGTCCTTGCCGATGCGCGCCTGTGCGGCCACGTAGGCATGGCCCCAGATACGCGTCCCCTCACCGATGCCGGCGCTGCCGTCCACCTCGGCGGTCGGGTCGATATACACCTGCGCGCCCGTCACGGCCACTCACCCCCGGAATCGCGAGAGCCCCGCCTGGTGGCGGGGCTCTCGGTCACTTCCCCTTCTCGCGCTTCGGCCGTTGCGGCGGAGGCGTGGGGGGCGCTGGAGGTGGGTCGTTGCGCCGGTCGATCGCCTTGCCGTCCGGCCCGATCACTCACATTATGCATGAACGCACTGGGGCCACATTTCGCCATTCCCGCGTCCGG
>CAYRFY010000954.1:0-2204 GCA_964423635.1 uncultured Armatimonadia bacterium
GCCCGTGCCTCAAAGCCCCGTCTACCCGCCCCCGCCCGGCGGAGGACCTCGCGCCTGCGGTGACGAACGTGAGCGCTCACGATGAACCGACCGCCGCAGGGAGACTTGCTATGGATACCTTTCGTGTGGGAGTCACCGGAATCGGCTATATGGGCCAGCTAGAGGCCCGCATCTGCGCCTCAATGGGCGGCTTTGAGGTTGTCGGCCTGCACAACCGCTCCCGGGAGAAGGCGGAGGCGCTGGCGGAGGAGTTGTCCTGCAGTGCGTACGACTCATTGGAAGAGCTCGTCGCGGTCCCGGAGCTGGATGCGCTCATCATCGCCACACCCAATAACGTCCACCTGGAGCCGGTGCTGCAGGCGGCCGGCCGAGGCCTGCACATCTTTCTGGAAAAGCCGATGGGGCTGAACGTGGCCGAGTGCCGGCGGATGTCCGCCGCGGCCGAAGACGCCGGAGTGGTGCTGTTCATGGGCCATCCGCAGCGGTTCATGGACGGCCTGCGCCGGGTGCGCCGGATAGTTGAGGAGGGCGTCATCGGCCGCCCCGTAGCCCTCAGAGTGGAACGCTTCTTCTGGGTCGACACCCATCACAGCGCCCCGAGCTGGAAGACGCAGCGCGAGGCCTCGGGGGGCCACCTGTTCCACCACATGCACGAGCTGGACACGGCCCGCTGGATCCTGGGGGAGGTGGAGACGGTCTACGGGCAGATGGCCAATCTGGCCCACCTGGACGCCGGAGACGCCGGCGAGGACGATGTCGTCCAGGTCTGCGTGCGCTACCGGCAGGGGACGTTGGGCACCTTCGAGCTGGGCTCGGCCTACCGCGCCCGCAGCCATATGCTGCGCATCGACGGCACGGAGGGCACGATCGTAGTGGACTGGGCCTCCGAGGGGGGCACCATCGCCCTCACCACTCTCGATGGCGCCACCACGTACCCGATGTACGATGACCCGGCCTGTCTGCAGTCGGCGGCCGAGGTGTATGCTGCGATCAACAGCGGCCGGGTGCACGGCAGCGACAAGTGGGGGGCGCCGCTATTCTTGCGCGTGGTGGTGGAGCGCGAGCTTGAGGCCTTCCACCGGCTCTTGTCGGGCGAGAGTATCGAGCCGGACCTGCTGGACCTGACGACGGATGCCGGTCTGCGCAGCGTGGAGCTGGCCCAGGCCGCCTGCCAGAGCAGTCGCGAGCGCCGCGTGGTCCAATTGCCTTTGCCCTGATCGGAGGACCGCCGTGTCTCTTGGCGCCCTGCCCGCCCTAGTCCTGCTCGCCGGCCTGTCGTCTGCGCAGGAGGCCCCCGCGTTGCCCACTCCCGCTCGCCTCACAGACCGCGAGCACGTCACCCTCGTGACGCTCGGCGATTCCATCACCTTCGGCGCCCACATGGCCCCGGGACAGACCTATCCCGAGCAGCTCCAGGCCCTGCTGGACGTGCGTTACGGGGAGGGTGTCTGTCGGGTCATCAATGCCGGCCTCGGCGGCCAGACGACGGCCAACGGACTGGCCAGACTGGACGGCGAGGTTCTGCCACACAGGCCCGACATCGTGATCCTGAGCTTCGGGGTCAATGATTGTGTGAAAGACTCCGCCAATGGGTACCGTGTGCCGCCGGATCGCTTCGAGGCCAACTTGAGCGAGCTGGCCGGGCGCGTGCGCGCCGCCGGTGCGGTGCCGATCCTGGCCACGAGCCTCGGGGCGATCGAGGACTTCTACTTCGATCGCCACCCCCGCGAGTTCTACGAACCCGACGGGGGCCTGGGGCCGGTATTGGAGCGCTACCGGGCCATACAAAGGCAAGTCGCCGGAGAAGAGCGCCTGCCCCTGGCCGACTGGCACAGAGCCTTCGCGGATCGCGAGACCGCCCTGTTGCGCACCCCTGAGAATAGCGGTTCCCGCGACGGCGTGCACCCCACCCCGGAGGGCTACAAGGTCATCGCTTTGGAGTGCTTCCTGCGAGTGGTGGGGGTGCTGGAGGGGGAGTGAGAGGGTAGCGGTGTGAGCTGCCACTGGGTATAATGGCATTGCTGATCTCCCGCAAGCGATAGGAGGAGGTGACGACTGTGGTCGACGTACTGCCTTGCGCTCTGAGCAAGGGCGTCTATCTGCCTGCGGAGGCCGCGCGAATCGTCCGTGCCGACATCCTCGCCGCGCGCCACGATGAGCGAGCGGCTCCTTCCTTGGCCACCATCACGCGCTGGGCCAGGCAG
>CAYRFY010000955.1:0-2203 GCA_964423635.1 uncultured Armatimonadia bacterium
GCCGACCGCACGGTGGCGGTGGCCTCGGTGGGCTGCTCGGTCTACAACTACGAGTATTTCACGACCGACGCCATTCAGGCGGCGCACGGGCGGGCTCCGGCCGTGGCGACGGGCCTCAAGCGCGTAAGGCCGGATTCCGTCGTCTTCACCTACCAGGGAGATGGCGATCTGGCCGCAATCGGTCTCAGCGAGGTCGTCCATGCCGCCACCAGGGGCGAGAACATCACGGTGGTGTTCATCAATAACGCGGTGTTCGGCATGACCCGCGGGCAGATGGCGCCCACTACGCTCATGGGCCAGAAGACCACCACCACCCCGGCCGGGCGAACGCTCCAGCAGGGCGGCAACCCGCTGAACGTGTGCGAGATACTCAACCAGGTGCAGGGTGTCGCCTATCTGGCCCGCGAAGCCCTCTACGACCCGCGGCGCGTGATGGCGGCCAAGAAGAGCGTCACCCGGGCCTTTCAGGCCCAGCTCGACGGTAAGGGATTCTCCCTGGTGGAGATCCTCGGCACTTGCCCCTCGTGGTGGTACATGAAGCCTCTGCAGGCCCTGGAGCATGTGCGAGACAATGTGGTGAAGCAGTATCCGCTGAAGGTCTTCCGCAACCCGTACGCGTAGCGGGATAGAGCCTTGCGGGCATGGCCGGGAGTGCGGCTGCGGTGGCGCCCAAGATGGCGCCGGGTATGCAGGCCGGATTCGCCTGGAAGTGTGGCCGAAAAGCCCACAGTTGCATGGGAGTGTCACTGTGAGAGCGTCCGCTCCCGGATAGAGCAGCTCGAGGAATCTCCTGGGACGCAACGGGATTGCCCGCTATCTCGCTGCGCGAGAGTGACGCTCAGAATGACAGGAGCCGGGCCGGCCGGACTCTTCAGCCGCACCTATAGAACACCCATACAGGACGTGTCACCTATGAGAGACGAGATCACAATGTCGGGCCTCGGGGGTCAGGGCGTGCTCCTCGCGGGCCAGCTCCTGGCCCAGGCCGCCTGTGACGAGGGCCTTTCGGTTTCCTGGTATCCCAGCTACTCGCCGGAGGTCCGCGGCGGTTGGACCAATTGCACGGTCGTCATCTCCGACGGTAAGGTGGGCAGCCCTGTCTCCGGGCGGCCCCAGGCCATGGCGCTCATGGAGCCCGGTGCCATTCGGGCCCATGCCGGCTCCGTGGCTCCCGAGGGACTGCTGGTGGTCAACACCAGTCTCGGCGAAGCTGAGATCGACCGCACCGATGTGCAACTGGTGGCCGTGGGGGCCACCGAGGCCGCCATCGAGGCGGGGAGCGAGAAGATCGCCAATATGGTGATGCTGGGAGCCTACTTGGGCGCCAGGCATCCGGAGATGATCGAGCCGGTCATCGAGGCGCTCAAGAAAGTGCTGCCCGAGCGGCATCACAAGCTGCTGCCCATGAACGAGAAGGCCATCCGCTGCGGAGTGCAGGCCGCCCGAGAAGCGCTGGGCGGGTAGTCCTCGCCGGGAGCGGGCCGCGGGGAAAGAGCTCCGGTCTTGGCTTATCCGCGCCTCTCCCGCCGAGCGAGAGCGGGCGGGAGAGACAAGCGGCAACCCCGGAGGCCTGCAGGCCTCCGGCCCCGGGCAGCATGACCCGGGGTGCGAATGGATCGAGGTGCTGACCTATCTTCGCACGAATCAACGATATCGCTGTGAGTATCCGCGAGCATATGGACCGTCTCGACGAGGGCCGCGAGAATGCCTATGTGCTTTCGCGCCAGGTGGTGCGGGTCGCGTCGACCTGCATCAAGAGCGTCCACAGGGGCGAGTTTGAGGAGGCCCGGAAGCTGCTGTCGGAGACCGCCGACCTCAACCGCCAGATGAAGGCGGCTCTCGCCCGGTGTGAGGAGCTGCGCTGGGGCGGGTTCGTCGCCGATGCCGAGAAGGAGTACATCGAGGCCGCCATCACCCTGGCCGGCATCGCCGGGGAGCCGATCCCCTCCCCCCAAGAGCTGGACGTGGATGGGGTCTGCTGGCTCAACGGCCTCGCCGAAGCCGCCGGAGAGTTCCGGCGCCATGTGCTGGACTCCATTCGCCAGGGCAATCTGGATCGCGCCGAGGCCTTCCTCGACGCCATGGACGATATCTATCACCTGATTATGGGCTTCGACTACCCCAACGCCATCAGCCTGGGGCTTGATTTGCGCGGCGGCGTGTACGCGGTGGCCAACATCCGCGGCGGCGGCGAGTACGGCCC
>CAYRFY010000956.1:0-2197 GCA_964423635.1 uncultured Armatimonadia bacterium
GCCGAGAGGCGGGGCTGGGGGGGTGAGGTGACGTGAATCGGCGCCTCCCCGGAACCTGCATAATGTGGATTTCCAGCCCGCCGCCGTTGGCCGTTCCCTGTCACCAATCCCCTGTCACCTGTTTCCTGCCTCTACGCTCTTCCTGCCTCGATGGCCTCGGCCCACTGTCTGGCAGAATCCTTGAACCGGTCGTCGGGGTGGTGCTCGGCGATGAACTCCATCGCCGCGGCGTCCTTCTTGTCGGTGAAGCCCTGGAAGTGGCGGCCCATCTCGCGGGCGAAGGTCTCGGCGACCTTCTCCAGCAGCGCCATGCGCGAGACCTCCTGGATATCATCGGTGCGCAGGTCGCGGGCCAGCCGGGCCACACAGATGGTGTCATTGGCTACCTTCAAAGCGGCGGTCCGGCGGGTCTCCTCCCAGGCCGAGGCACGGGCGATGGCGACCATGGCGTTCATCGCCTGCTCGCTGGTGGCCATCTTGGGGGCGATATTGTCCACGATGTACTGGCGAATCGGGTCGCGATCCACCACCGATTCGCGCATCATGGCTCCGGCCCGGGCCGTGTCGGCGCTCTTGGTCAGCTCCTCGAGATCCGCGCGGATGTAGTCGGGCACGCCCTTGTCGTCATCCGAGGCGTCGATATCACGGAACACGCGCCTCGAGGCCCCGGCCGCGGCGGTCTGCGCCCCCTCGCCGGGACGTCTGGGCTGCCGCCGCAGACAGGCGCCCACCGCCAGGGGCTCGTAGGCCTCCTTGTCCAGGAGTTTCTTGGCCAACTGCCGAGCCGAGATCTC
This sequence comes from uncultured Armatimonadia bacterium, assembly GCA_964423635.1. GTDB lineage: Bacteria > Armatimonadota > Zipacnadia > Zipacnadales > JABUFB01 > CAYRFY01. The sequence goes on from CAYRFY010000956.1 coordinate 795, forward strand.
GGCCCCCGAGACCAGCATCCGTCCCGCCAGGTCCCAGTCCTCCGAGGCCACCAGCTTGTCGATCATCTCATCGAGCATGAAGGAAGTGCCTTCGACGACGACACCGATGATAGGCCCATCGCTGACGAGCTTGTGCAGGTCCATGGGGTCACCTCAGACTGGCCGAAAACTGGAACGCCGGCCCGAAGCGGGCCGGCCCGATTATACACCATCCGGTCAACAGTGTCGCCGGTAGTGCAGGCCGCGTCTGCGTGCCGTTGCGTCCGGGGCCTACTCGCTCGCCTCCAGCCCCTGGGCCCTCAATTGCAGCTCCTCCCGCGGGCCGTCGTCGGGATAGCGCACCACGGCCAGTGCGCCGGTGAGGGTGAACCGTCTCCCGGTGACCTCGTCCTCGAACACCGTCCGCGCCTCATCGCTCAGCGCGCTGAGCACGTAGTCCACGCCGCCCTCACGCTCGATGCACACACCCACCGCTCCCGCCTCGCCCGAGGCTATCCGCAGCTCCCGACACGCGCGCAGCGGGTCCTTGCCGTCGCGGGTGAAGCTCATGGCCGTTACGAAGGCGTCCGGGCTCCGGCGGTAGGCCTCTGCCGAGCGGCGCAGGCACAGCAGGTTCACGCGCTGCGCAACGTCCCGGGCGTCGATGTAGCGCTGCCCGGGACCGGTGCCGGCGAGGACCTGCGTGCCGGGCGCCCCCAACACGTGGACGAAGGTGGCCGCCTGCATATCGACCCCGGGCGGGTTGGTGCGCCAGTCGGTCATGTGACGCCAGGTGGCAGTGAAGCCCCGGTCCGAGGCTCCGGTGCGCAGGTCGCGGATCACCCCGGCTCCGGTGGACGTCTTGTAGGCAAAGCCGCTGAACGAATGCAGACTCTCGGCGGGGTCGGCCGCCGGCTGCAGGGCGAGGTCGCAGGTGGTCAGCTCGTCGCCGAGGCTGTGGAGATAGTAGTCGTGCGTCGTGCCTCCCTGCAGACGGAAGATGTCCACCACGTAGGGCGACACCCGCCCCGCCGCCGCCGGCCCCAGGACGGTTACGGTGCGCCGGTACAGGACCTCCTGATCGGCCGGCAGGCCCTTGTGGAGCACCTCCGCGTCCTCCTCGGCCACCTCTACCGCTGCGGCGACCGGCGTGTCGGCAAAGAACCTCTTGCTCCCCCGCCAGTTGACACAGGGCGTTGTACCGCCATTGGCGGTCCGGACCAGAGCCGTGTTGTGCGCCTCGGCGCAGCCCATCCAGGCCTGGGTCGGGGTGACGTTGTTGAGATACCCCTGGTCGAAGAGCATCTCGTAGCCGGCGGCGTAGACCAGCAGGTTAAATGGCCCCTCGTGGGAATGGCCGGTGCGCCGGGACCAGTCCACCGAGACGAGCGTGCGGTCCCGGCCGCCGCCGAAGTTCATGACGG
>CAYRFY010000957.1:0-2186 GCA_964423635.1 uncultured Armatimonadia bacterium
GCCGCGGCTTGACGCTACATTCCCGCGCTGCTACAATCCCTCGCGTGTCCCGCCGGCCCCGCCATCCCCCGTCCTGCCCCCCGCGGGCGCTTTCGGCAACTATCGCCCTGTTCGCGCCGGGCCCTGTGTGAGATGAGGTTGTCCGTCCTATGCATCTTGATCGTCCCCTGACCGTCCAAAGCGATTCTACGGTACTTCTGGAGGTTGCGAGCCCCTGTGCAACAGTGGCTCGGGACGCTCTGGTGCGCTTCGCCGAGCTGGAGAAATCCCCCGAGCATGTGCACACCTACCGCATCACCCCGCTGTCCTTGTGGAACGCCGCGGCCGCCGGGCTTTCCTCGGACGACATCGTGGGGGCGCTGTCCGAGTACAGCCGGTACGAGCTTCCCGCCAACGTAGTCCGCGACATCGCCGAGTACGTCTCGCGCTACGGACGCGTCCGGCTGGTCCGGCGGGGCGAGGAACTGCTGCTGGTCAGCGACGACCGCGCGCTGATCGCCGAGATCGCCACTCATCCGGCCACCCGCCCCTGTCTGGCAGAAAGCCTGTCGGACACGGAGTTGCCGATCCTCCCGGGGATGCGCGGCCATGTGAAGCAGGCTCTTTTGCGCGTGGGGTACCCGGCCGAGGACCTCGCCGGCTACGTGCAGGGCGAGAATCTGCAACTGAGCCTGCGCACCGTGACTTTGGGGCGCGCGACGCTGAGGCTGCGGGATTACCAGATGGAGGCCGCGGACGTGTTCCATGCCGGCGGCACGGCGCGGGGTGGCAGCGGCACCATCGTCCTGCCCTGCGGCGCCGGGAAGACGCTGGTGGGGATGGCCGTGATGGCCGCCACCGAGTGCTCCACCCTGATCCTCACCCCGAATACGGTGGCCGTGCGGCAGTGGATCGACGAGCTCTTGGACAAGACCACTCTGGCGCCCGAGCAGATCGGTGAGTACACGGGCCTGGCGAAGGATATCCGGCCGGTGACGGTGAGCACCTACCAGATTCTGACACACCGCAAGAGCAAGGCTCCGGAGGCGGAGTTCACGCACTTCGCACTTTTCGACGCCCGGGACTGGGGGCTCGTGATCTACGACGAGGTGCACCTGTTGCCGGCCCCGATCTTCCGCATCACGGCGGACCTTCAGGCCCGCCGGCGGCTGGGGCTGACGGCGACGCTGGTGCGCGAGGACGGCAGAGAGGGGGATGTGTTCTCCCTCATCGGTCCTAAGAAGTACGATGTGCCGTGGAAGGACCTGGAGCGCCAAGGCTGGATCGCCACGGCCTGCTGCCACGAGGTGCGGATCCCGCTTCCCGACGATCTGCGGATGGAATACGCCGTCGCCGAGAAGCGGCACAAGTACGCTGTGGCCGCCCACAACCCGGCCAAGCTCGAGGTGCTCAAGGCACTCCTGGGGCGGCACAATGGGGCGAACACGCTGGTGATCGGCACCTATCTAGACCAGCTCGAGCGGGTGGCCGAGGAGCTGGGGGCGCCGCTGATCACGGGCAAGACACCGGTGGCGCGGCGGCGAGAGTTGTACCAGCAGTTCCGGCGGCAGGAGGTACGCCTGCTGGTGCTATCCAAGGTGGGCAACTTCAGCATCGACCTGCCCGACGCCAACGTGGCCATCGAGATCTCGGGCACCTTCGGCAGCCGCCAGGAGGAGGCCCAGCGCCTGGGGCGGATTGTGCGGCCGAAGAAGGACGGTAGCCAGGCCCACTTCTACACCCTGGTGACCCGCGATACCGTGGACCAGACCTTCGCCGCCAACCGCCAGAGGTTTCTGACCGAGCAGGGCTACGCTTACGAGATACTGTACGGCGACGAGGTGCTGCAGTATGCGCAGACCCCCTGACAGCGCGGACGAAACTGTGAATGTCCCGACCCTGCACTGCGGCGTTCAGCTTCTGGAGACGGCGGACAAGATGCTGATGGACACGCTCCAGGGCGACAAGCGGACGGCACCCTACATTCTCAGCAGGCTTTCTCCCACCATCGCCGTCGTGAGCCCAGGTGGTATGGACAAGCTGGTGGCGGCCCTGGAGAAGGCGGGGCACCTGGCCAGGGTGGTCCCGATCTCCACGTTCAGTGACTGGCACAATCAGCCCGGCTACGACGCGGACTTCGCGGAGTATGAAGAGTATTGCTGGGATGATGAGCCGGAGCCCGGGAGCGAGGACGACGAGGACTGGGA
>CAYRFY010000958.1:0-2170 GCA_964423635.1 uncultured Armatimonadia bacterium
GAATCGGCGCCTGCCCGGAACCTGCATAATCTGAGTGGAAAGCCCGACCTACGCGTTCACGAACGGCGTGATCGCGACCCCAGAACTTGATTCATCTGTGCAGAAGTCGGTGCATATAGGCATCTAGTCGTCCTCGTCATCCTCCGGCGCTATGCCCAGTAGTTCGTGAACCTCCTCGCGCGAGGGCAAGGAAGGGATGGCGCCTTTGCCGGTGGCGGTGAGGGCGCCGGCGGCGTTGGCGAAGCTGAAGAGGTCCTGCAGGTCGGCGTCTTCCAGCTCAGACACGTCTTTCTCGCACTCCAGCAGCCAGACCAGCATCCCGGCGACGAAAGCGTCGCCACAGCCGGTGGTCTCGTCCACCGGTACCTGGAAGCCCGAGACCTCACCGAAGGCATGCTCGGTGAGGTAATAGCAGCCCTCACCGCCTCGGGTCACGGCCACCAGCTCGGGACCCATGTCCCACAGAGCTCCCATGCCGCGCTGAGGGTCCTCGAGGCCGGTGATGAAGGTCATCTCCTCGAGGCTGACCTTGATAACGTCGCACATGCCCACGCCTTCGGTGATCCACTGGTGGGCCATGTCCAGGTCAGGCCAGAGGGGCGGGCGCAGGTTGGGGTCATAGCTGATGAGCAGCCCGGCGTCACCGGCGAGCTTGATCGCGCGCAAAGTGGCGCTGCGCACGGGCTCGGAGATCAGAGTGATCGAGCCGAAGTGGAAGATCTCGGCATCCTCGATGTACCTGGGTATGATCTCATCGGCGGTCAGCATCTGGTCGGCGCTGCGCTTGACGTGGAATGAGAAGTCGGGCACGCCTTCAGGACTGATGGCCACGAAGGCGAGCTGTGTCTCGTTGTCGGGGGTCATGATGAAATGGCCCAGGTCCACCTCGACGTCCTGGAGCGTCTGGCGGAGGAAGGCGCCGAAGTGGTCGTCGCCGACTTTGGAGATCAGGCCCGCTTCCACCCCGAGCGCCGCCACTCCGGCGGCAACATTGGTGGGCGCGCCCCCGGCGGCCTTCTCGAACTCGGTGGAGTTCACCAGGCCCATTCCCGGCTGAGTGGAGACCATGTCGATAAGCGATTCGCCCAGGGTCACGATGTCAGGCATTAGGGACCTCCCCATTGGTTGCAGGCGGTAGAGGATTCGCTGACAAACTCGGGAATACCTCCTCAGCACGAAGATCCCAACGGGAGGTGCAGTATGCGCACTTGCCTGAACCTCATCACACTCGGTCGGGGCCTCAATACGCTGGAGGGCATCACGACCGCCGCGGCGGCGGGCTTCGAGGGCGTCGGTCTGTGGGCGGACGCTATCGAGCAAGGCGGCAGGCCCCTGGCGGACGCCGGGGAGATCGCCACGGCGCTGGCCGACAGTGGGGTGGCGGCCGAGGAGATGTGCTACGTCGCCGGGTGGATGTGGAGCGAGGGACAAGAGCTGCAGGATGCGCTGGAGACCATCCGCGCCCGGGCCGAGCTGGCCGCCGCCCTGGGCTGCCCGCTGATCATCGCCTGCGCCGCCGGCGGCACGGGTGACCTGCACGCGGCGGCTGAGGACTTCCGGCGCATCTGCGAAATCGGGGCGCAGTTCAATGTCAGCTTCGCATTGGAGTACATCGGGATGTCTCAGCAGGTCAAGGACCTCAAGACGGGGCTGGAGGTGGTGCGTCTCGCCGACCACCCCAATGGCAAGCTGCTGATCGACACCTTCCACACCTTCCGCGGGGGCTCGACGGTGGAGGAGTTCGATCTGCCCAAAGGCGCCGAGGTGGGCCTGGTGCACATCAACGATGCCCCGGCGGGGGACGTGCTGCAGATGGCCGATTCCGATCGGGTCATGCCCGGTGACGGCGTGTTCGCCCTCAATGAGGCGCTGGGCAAGCTGGCGGCCGGCGGCTACGACGGGGCGTTGTCGGTGGAGGTGTTCAGCCAGAAGTGGTGGGATGCGCCACATCGGCAGACGGCGGAGAAGGCGCTGGCGGGCCTGCGGAGCGTGATGGGATAGAGGAAGGCGAGTGGCGAGTGGAACGGCGCCTCACCCCCCCTGCCCCCCTCTCCCTTACGCCCGCAAACACCGCGGGCGACGGGAGGAGGGGGGTGAACGGCGAACGGCAAACGACCGCCTCACCCCCCTGCCCCCCTCTCCCTTACGCCCGCAAACACCGCGGGCGACG
>CAYRFY010000959.1:0-1419 GCA_964423635.1 uncultured Armatimonadia bacterium
ACGCGTTCACGAACGGCGTGATCGCGACCCCAGAACTTGATTCATCTGTGCAGAAATCGGTGCATATAGGCTTCTAGGCCGGCAGCAGATGCACCGACGCGACGGGGAAAGTGGCGATCAGCTCGTCCCCCTCGGCGGCGCCGGTGGAGGCGAAGGCCTGCTGGGTCAGAGCGACTACCAGCGATAGGTCGCCTTCGAGACTGAGCCGCGCATACCTGCCCCGATCGTCGATGCGCTTGAGGGTGCAGGCGATGGTGTTTTCGCCCGGCTCCGGGCCTGCCTGGTCCTCAGCCTCTCCGCGCCGGATTGAGATCTCCTCCGGGCGTACGCTGGCCATGAGCCTTGCGCCTTCCGCCGTGCACGCCACCCGGAGACGAACGCCGCCCTCGAGGGTGACCTCATCCCCGGCGGGGTCCACGGAGGCCACCGGGAAGAGGTTTTGTGCCCCCACGAAGCGGGCGACGAACCCATTGAGCGGCCTGCGGAACACCTCCGCCGGCTTGCCCACCTGAATGACCTTGCCCTTGTCCAGGACGGCGATGCGGTCCGCCAGCTCCAGGGCTTCCTCGAAGTTGTGGCAGACGTGGATCACGGTGGTGCCCAGGACCCGGGAGATGTGGTCCAGCTCCTGGATCAACTCGGCGCGCGTGCCCTCATCCAGGGCGCTGAGCGGCTCGTCGAGCAAGAGCACGGTGGGCTCCGGTGCCAAAGCCCGAGCCAGGGCGCCGCGTTGCTGCTCGCCGCCCGAGAGCGTGCGGGGTCGGCGCTCCAGCAGATGATCGATGCCCAGCATCTCGGAGAGCAGCTTCACCCGCCCGGCGATGTGCGCCCGCGGTGCCCCCTTGAGGACCAGGGAGAACTCGATGTTCTCGCGCAGCGAGATATGCGGGAAGAGCACGTAGTCCTGGGGCACATAGCCCACATTGCGGTCCTCGGGCAGATGGCGGGTCACCTCGCGGCCCTCCAGCCACACCTGGCCCCGGTCCACCTTGTGCAGGCCCGCGATGCACTCCAGGAGCACCGTCTTGCCGGCGCCGGTGGGCCCCAGCACCACGAAATACTCGCCGGTCTCGATGCGCAGGGTCGCCCCCCGCAGGGAGAAGGCGCCCAGTTCCTTATGAACGTCTTTGACCTCAATCATTGGCACCCGTCGTTACCACATGATACGCCCGCAGCGTCTCGGCGCCCCGGGGCCCGCAGACGAAGTCCACGAAGCGCCGGGCCTCGGCCTCGTGGAGGGAAGAGGCGGACACTCCCAGCAGGAGCGGTACCGGCGGGATCAGGTCGGCGGGGAACTCGGCCACCGACTTTACTGAGCCGCCGTTGTCTTTCTGGCAGACGGAGAAGACGATGGCGGCGTCGATGTCGCGGCCCAGGCCCAGCCACTTGAGCAGCTCGCAGCCGCTCTGGCTGTACACC
>CAYRFY010000959.1:1429-2168 GCA_964423635.1 uncultured Armatimonadia bacterium
TTGATCTCCACCACGTCGATGTCGTCGATCGTCAGACCGGCCTTCTCCAGCGCCTGCTTGGCGTAGAACCCTACGGCCACGGTCTCGGGATCGCCGACGCCGATATGCTGCACCGCCGGGCTGTGCAGGTCAGCGAGCGAACGCACCTGCGCCTGCACCCGCTCCGAGGTGGCCAGGCACAGAGGGCTGCGGCCGGCCTCCTTCTCGTAGACCAAGGTGAGCTTCCCCGCCCGGGCGAGCCGTTCGATCTCGAAGCTGCCGATGGAGGCGAACACGTCGATGTCGGCGGCCTCCTGGTCCTCTCTGAAGAGGATGCACGGCGGGCAGTTGAAGTTCAGGACCAGGTCGACCTGCGGGTCTTCGGCCTCGTAGGCCGCGGCGAGGTCTGAAAAGACGGCGTCCAGCGAGGGGCCGCCGCGCACCGATAGCCGCACCGTCTCGGCCTCCTGACGGCATCCGGTCAAGCCCGAGAGCGCGGCCAGGAGCAGCAGGGCCCCCAGCCCGGTGGCCGTGCGGCGGACCGCCCCGCCCCGCTCACTTCCGCCGGCGCCCACTACCACAGGTAGCCCCTCCCGCCCAGCCTGCGGAACGCCAGCAGCGCCCCGGTGGCGACCAGCCACAGCAGCGGGTTGTTCAGCGGTCGAACCGGTTGCTCGCCCCACGGCACCCCGTAGTGCGAGTGCAGGAACCAGTTGTTCTTGCCCGCGAACGACAACGCCGCCGCGAGCGCGGCCAGCAC
>CAYRFY010000960.1:0-2164 GCA_964423635.1 uncultured Armatimonadia bacterium
CCGCATGCAAAAAAAGACGGTGCACGTCTATCTGTTTGACACCCTCGCCGATCACGAAGTGGGCTATCTGACGGTGGGGATCAGGAACCCGATGCTCCAGAGGCACCCGGGACGCTACGAGATCAAGACGGTAGGGCTCACCGCCGATCCCGTGTTCACCATGGGCGGGCTCACCATCCTGCCGGACATGCTCCTGGAGCAGGTGGATCCCGCCCACAGCGCGATGCTGGTGCTGCCCGGCGGCCTGGCTTGGGAGGAGGGCAAGGGCGCCGAGGCCATTGCCAAAGCCGTGCAGTTCGTGGCGGCCGGCGTGCCGGTGGCGGCGATCTGCGCGGCCACGGCGGCTCTGGCCCGGGGCGGCCTGCTCGACACCAGGCAGCACACGAGCAATGCGAAGGAGTACATCGCCGCCACCGGCTACGCGGGCAAAGAGCTGTATCAGGATCGGCCCACCGTCACCGACGGTGATGTCATCACCGCCTCCGGCGCCGCGGGCCTGGAGTTCCCCTTCGAGGTCTTCCGGAAGCTCGACCTGTACACAGATGAGGTCCACGAGGCCACCTACGGCCTGTTCAAGACCGCCGACCCGGCCTACTACGCCCGGCTCATGGAATTGGCCGGAGCATAGGGCGGAAGCGCCGCTGTCCCGCGTTATCCCTGGCTCAGATAGGCCTCGATCGCCGCTCTGTTCCGGCTCACATACGGGCAACTGGGCTCGGCCCCGCACTTGCGGCAGGCCAAATCGTAGGCCGAGTTGATCGTCCCACACTGTGGGCAGGAGTAGTCCACCAGCATCTCCTCGCACCACCGCTCGTAGCCCACCTGCGCGATGCGCTCCTGCGAGGCCCACAGGTCGATGCGATGCGGTGCCTGGGTCTGGAAGACCTTGAGGTCCTCGCAGGGGTACTCGTCGCAGGCCCCGCAGAAGTCCACACCCTTCTCGGCGGCGCAGACCACCATCTTGCAGGTGCTGCAGTAGGGTCCCCGGGTGTCCGAATGGCAGCCGGTGCAGCGCATCTGCTCCTGCGTCAATCCGAAGCGTGCCGCCAACTGGGCCAGTCTTTGGGGGTCCTCGGTGGTGGCGATGTAGACACTGCAGGCCGGGCAAAACAGCCCGCACGTTGCGGCCAATTGCTTGTCTGGAGTGGGCATGTTGAGGGGATACCTCCGGGTAGGTGGCCCGGTCTTTGCCGGAGACCATCGCCGGCGTTTGCGGGCTGCGGTCTTGTCACTGAGACAGGTATCGCCCCATCGCGTTGCGCTGCATCGGATGCCTGCGCGTGGCTGGGGCTGTGCGGCCCGGGGAGTTCAGGCCCGCCTGCACAGCCCCGCCGATGGGGGACTTGGGTCTGCAGAGATCCTGATCTCAAAGAGAGATTGCTTTGTGTAAGAAAGTCCATAGGCCCTATTTTGCTTGTGGAAAGGTTCTTCTATCGGAATTGTCTTGACTAGACGGGGGGGGAGAGTATAATCCGTGCCGTGATTGAGGAATCGTCCGGCGATCTCTCGTCGCCGGCACTGCGGCTTCATGAGCGACGAGGTCAGGTACTTCCGGATCGTCCGCCGGTTCCGCCCCTTCAGCCTCGCCATCTCGCTGATCGACAACCCGTCTCGTCTCAGTTGACGTACCTCTTCCATCTCTCGCTCTCGGAGCACTGACACGGCAGCCAGAACACCAGCACAACAGTCACCGTGCCCGCGGTCTTCCAAGACCGCAACGTAGGCCATTGAAGTCACGCCGGCAGCCAGAACACCAGCAGAACAGCCACCGTGCCCGCGGTCTTCCAAGACCGCAATGTAGGCCACTGAAGTCACGCCGGTAGCCAGAACTCCAGCAGAACAGCCACCGTGCCCGCGGTCTTCCAAGACCGCAATGTAGGCCATTGACACCTCGCCAGTATCCCCAATCCTGACCGCAGGCACGGAGGTCTCCGGCTGGTGGTGTGGATTCTGGCAATGGAGAGGGAGGCTCACGTTGCGGTCTTGGAAGACCGCAGGCACGGAGGTACTCGGTCGGGGTTGTGGGTTCTGGCGAAGGGTGAGAGGCTGACCTTGCGGTCCTGGAAGACCGCAACGTAGGCCATTGAAGTCACGCCGGCAGCCAGAACACCAGCAGAACAGCCACCGTGCCCGCGGTCTTCCAAGACCGCAATGTAGGCCACTG
>CAYRFY010000961.1:0-2161 GCA_964423635.1 uncultured Armatimonadia bacterium
TACTGGTACCTCTTCGACGCCCTGGGCAGCACCATGGGGCTGGTCGACGCGAACGGCAACCTCTCCGGCAAGCTGCAGTACGACGCCTTCGGGAACGTCTTGGCAGAGGAGAACGTCCCCAGAAGCGCCTTCTTCAAGTACGTAGGCGCCTATCAGTACATGCCCGAGGAGTTCGAGGACATGATGCTCCTGTGGCATCGATGGTACGACCCGACGGTGGGGAGGTTTGTGGGGAGGGATGCGGAGGAAGACGGCGGACCGGGGCTGTACTCGTACCCGGACGCGGGGAGTGCCCCGGTCAGCAACGCGGATCCGGGCGGCCTCTTCTCGTGGGACGACTTCCGCGACGCGTGGCAAGATTACTACATCAACGAGCCCTTACAGTACCAGTCGGAGCCGGGGTTCAACAGTGGAAGGTGCATCGACTGCTGCGAGGCGAACTCGTCCCTGGTCCGACGGATGAAAGGGTGGGAACTCCTCCTCCTGTACGATGCCCCGTTCATCCCACTCTACAAGGCGACCGCCAAGCTTCTCGCCCCGGCGCTGAAGTACACCAGGTCGTTTGCCAAGGGGAATGTGACCATCGCCTATCAGGTCTGGCGGTGGCGCAGGGCGACTCGTCCCTACCCCGTGACGATCGACGACCTCGGGCAGCGTGCCTACATGGCTGCCCGCCTCGGGTTACCCAACCCACGACCGCGGTGGTATGATCGCCCCATGGGTGACCTGCTGGGGAAGGGGGCTGATCCGGTGGAGTTCTTCGGCGTTGCGGGCTTCTGGGGGATCGGCGGCTGGGAGATCGGGACGTGGCTGCGTTGCTTGTCCCGCTGTCTCTAGGCCGATCCTGAAGCTTGAGAGCCGCGTGGCGCACGCGGGCCTCGCAGGCGAACCCGGGCCCCCCGAGGAGGCGCTGACATGGAACCTGCTGCCATGAGTGAAGAAGCGTGGTGCTCCTTGCTGTCGATGGCGTTTGGTGTTGCCGAGTCGGCGATGTCGCCTGAGCCCACGCTTGGTTGGGTCAAGGGGAGGAGCCTGCAGTACCGGGCCAGGCAGCGGCTATCGACTATGGGTCTGGTGATCCGCTTGGGGATCCCCTGGGTACTCAGAGCGAGGATGGAGGTGGGCGCCCGAGTGCTGGCGTCCCTGGAGCGGGCCCTCAGGCGCCACCGAGTAAGGCTGCACGACGCGCTGACGATCCGAGACCTTGCACGCCTTGACCGCATGTACGCGCTGTGGCCGACACTGGACCCGTCTACTGCGTTCGTTTCGGAGCTGCATGCTCTTGATGCACGCAAGACTGTCCACAGTCTGCGGGTTTGGGCGTCCCGAGAGGCCCTGAGCGCACACGACATCCACAGGCTGTACTTCGCTGAGCTGGGCGTTCCCGCGGCGGTGACCGCTCTGTGCCTGGACGTCGTCGAGGGATGCTATGAACTCCCCAGCGGACGCCTAAGGCCGTGGGACCGGGTGGACAGTGATATTGTGGGGAGCGATCTCGACGACTTGCTGATCATCATCGAGGCTGACGGCGCTAGGGGAGCACGCTCGACTGTTCAGGCAGAAGCTCTGCCGTTCGCCGACGAACTGGAAGCAACTCAGCGATGCCCGTGGCCGAAGTGGAGCCTGGGCCACATCGTGCTGTTGGCTTGCGTGCCAGCGCCTGGTGAGCTGGGGCACACGCAGGAGCCGCGCCGGCGTGAGTGAGACGGAGGTAGGGGCAGCAAGAGAAGACCCCGGCCGTCCAGGCTGGTGCGTACGGCTTGGACGGCCGGGGGCTAGCGTCAAGCACCGCGAGAGCCACAATAGCGGGGTCCAGGGGACTGGTCCCCCGAACGATCCGTAGGATCGTCAGGGTGTGGGCAGAGCCCACGGTGTTAGGCCGTCGGGCCTTGGTGTGCGACGCCCTGGGCCGCGAGATCGCCAAGGCGCTGCCCAATGGCGTCACCACGTACCACAACTACGATGCCGCCTCACAGGTCACGCAGGTGGCCCACCTCGGGCCCAGCGGCGTCCTGCTGAGCTTCCACTACACCTACGACACCGACGGTCGCCGGACGAAGATCGTCCGCGAGGACGGCACCAGCATCTACTACGGCTACGATGCCGTCGGCCGCCTTACCTCCGAGGAGTGGCTGAGCGACAGTGATATTGGCATCTACTC
>CAYRFY010000962.1:0-2156 GCA_964423635.1 uncultured Armatimonadia bacterium
GGGGGACGGACGGCCCTGAATCGGCGGCCGGGCAATACGCCCTGCAGAGGCCGCCGCGCCCGTGGCTCCGGCCTGGGGGGCCGGCGGGCTATTCGGCCTCCAGCAGCACGTAGTCGATACCGGCCATGTGATTCCTCGGGCTGGCCTCGGGATTGGTTCCCACGCAGCGCAGGCCGACCAGGTTGTCTCCCGCCTGCAGCTCGTGCACGCCCAGGTCAAGCCGCAGCGGTGTGATCGCCGCCGCCAGCAGGTCCACGGGCTCTCCGACGTCGGCACCGTTCACCAGTGGCTGGTGAATGCCGTAGTCCCACGACTTCGTCAGTCCCAGGACGACTCTGTACCTGCCCGCCCGTTCCACCGGCACCTTCGTCTCGAGGATGTCCCCCTCCCCGGGGTTGAGCCACCACAGATGGGTGGCGTCGCTGAAGCCCTCCACCCATAGCCCCTGGATCTGGGTGGTCCCGCCGGTGCAGCGGGCGATCTCGAGCTTCTCTCCCTCGAGGGCGCCCTTGACGCGGAACTTCTCGGGCAGCGGCCGGACGCGGCGCCCGTCCACGGGCACCGGTTCGAAGAAGTCCGTGGCTCCGGGCGTCGAGTACCAGAACGCGGTGCAGCAGTACTCCCGGGGCGCCGCCGCCCATTTCTCGATATCGAATCTTATCCTGCTTTGGAAGGGGATGTCGTCCAGGATGTGGTAGCGGGCCACGGCCGTGTAGCCGAAGTTGCCGGGACCCGTCACGATGCTCTGATTGTGGTAGGCGTGGGTGAACAGCAGTGGGCTGCACCACGCATAGCCGTAGTAATCCTCCGAGCCGGTCCCGAAAAAGCTGGGGAAGGTGTCGTCATCCACCCACACCTTCTCATCTCCCTCGCCCCACCAGATCTGCTGCGAGTTGACGACCCCCTGCATGACCCCCACGAAGCGCCCCGGGCCCGTGGCGTTTAGCATCGGCCAGTCCACGAACAGCGGGTCTTCAGGCAGCCATTCGCTGCGCCACTTGGCGCGGAACAGTAGCGGGCTCCACTCCCCGCCGGGCCTGTGCATCGGCCTGAGCCAGCACGACAGCCTGAGCTTGACGGGGTCCTCGGAGTCGTTGACGATCGCCAAAGTGGCCGGCCCGGGAACGGGGATGAACCAGTTGCAGTAGCACAGCCCGTCCTCGAGCATCCCCACCGGGAGGCTCTCGTGGGCATTGATGCCCGGGGTCGAGCCGAAGAAGTCCCCCAGCGGCGCCCAGACCGCCGGCGCGGCCTCCCCCGCATGGCTGATGGTGATGACGCACTCGCGCAGGGCCGCCAACAGCCGCTCCGGGGGCACATCGACCCGCAGCTCCATGCGCACAATGGCCGACGGACCCGAGAGCTTGCGTAGAGCCGAGGTCTGCCCCGGTCGGATGATCACCTCATTGTCATAGCGCGCGGCCCCCCTGATGGTGAACGGCTCCGCCGGCTCAAGCAGGATCGCCCCGACACGATCCATCGTCCTTTGAAGCTCCGGCAATAGCTCCATGCTGAAGGGCTGCACCCGCGTGCCCTGCGGGTAGGTGCGGTAGCCCACATGGTAGTACAAGTTGGCCTTATCCACCGTCACCTTGCACCGGTGCTGGTACGGGATGGGGAAGTAGAGATTGGCTCCGAGGCTGCGACGCCCGCTGAACGGCTCGGGGAACTGGGGCAGCGCCGCGGAAGTGAGCGCGAGGAAATCCTCCTCCAGCGCAGGAGTCTCCAGGTCGTCGATGTAGATGCGGACATTGCCGCCGCCGTCGGGGTTGGCCGACCACAGCCGCAGGATGGCACCGGGACCCTTCATCTCCGCCATCACGTATTCCGTCCGCCCGTCATGCTCCTCCCGGCGGATGAACTGGCCGGCATCGCCATTGGCGAACCAATCAGGGCGGTCGGGAGCCGTGCTGGCGCGGTCATAACTGGACTGCTGGTCGCACTCCAGCCCCGGAACCGGTGGGACAGAGAGGCGCTCCATGTCCACCATCTCCTCGAGCAGCCCCTCCACGGTGACGATCGGCCGGGCGAAGGAACACGTGAGGCAGCACAGTACCAGCGCGCATTGGCAGAGCAGGGGTTTCACCGTTGGCACCTCCGTCCATACTGGAGTACGAGAGTTGAGGCTTCCTCGTGGCGGTCGCCGGCACCTGCGG
>CAYRFY010000963.1:0-2151 GCA_964423635.1 uncultured Armatimonadia bacterium
TGCTCTCCGTGTCTCCGTGGTGAGACGTTCGCCGTTCTGTCTGTTCTCGCCGTTCTGTCTGTTCTCGCCGTTCTCCGTCGTTCCCGCCTCTCTCCCCACCGGGAGGACGGACGCGCGCGGAGGGCGAACAGCGTAGGGTGCACTCAGCGCCCGACTGTCGGGCGAGACGCCATTGGACAAGGAGACCGAGATGACCGTACGCGTGGGCTTTGTCGGCGCCGGGGGAATGAACTCGGCACACATGAAGAACCTGTCACAGATCAAGGGCGTGCAGATCGTGGCCATCGCCGACCTGCAGGCCGAGCGGGCCAGGGAACGGGCCGCGGAGTACAAGGCCAAGGCCTTCACCTCCTGGAGCGCGATGCTCGATGAGGTGCCCATGGACGCCATGTACGTGGCCGTGCCGCCCTTCGCCCACGAGGGCCAGGAGCAGGCGGCGGCGGCCAAGGGCATCCACCTGTTCGTGGAGAAGCCTGTGGCCGTGGACCTGCAGACCGCCACCGACGTCAATGACGCCATCAAACGCTCCGGCGTCATCGCCACCGCGGGCTTCCAGGATCGCTACCAGGACATCGTGGCGAAGCTCAAGGGCATGCTGGCCGAGCACACGCCGGGCCTGATCATGGGCTACTGGATCGGCGGCATGCCGGGAGTCGGCTGGTGGCGGGTGAAGGATCAATCCGGCGGACAGGCGGTGGAGCAGACCATCCACACCTTCGACATGGCCCGCAATCTCTTCGGCGAGGTGGCCAAAGTGCACTGCACGTACTCCACCGGGCTCATGGCGGATGTGGAGAACTACTCGGTGGAGGACGCCACCTGCGTGAACCTGCAGTTCGAGTCTGGGCTGTGCGGGACGATCTTCTCCGGCTGCTTCCTCAAGGGCTATGGCAAAGTCGGTCTGGACATCTGGTGCCCGACGATGAAGATGGAGTACGCCGGCCGCTCGAGCCTGACGGTGACCGAGGTCGGGAAGGAGCCCGTGACGCACAAGGTGCAAAACGAGTTTCTGAAGGACATCGACGACACGTTCATCCAGGCCGTCGGCAAGCAGGACCAGTCGCTACTGAAGTCCAGCTACGCCGACGCCTGCCGCAGTCTGGCAATCCCGCTGGCGGCCAACCAGTCCATCGAGACCGGCCAGGCCGTGGAGCCGGTCCGGTTCGCCGACTAACGCCGTTGCCTACCGCACGGGGGGGACGGCGGGCCACAAAGACCACCGAGATCGTCCCGGTCGGCAGTTGCCGGTGGGACGGCCGCGGGCCGGGTGTGCGATACGCCCGCACACTCGGCCCCTGAGCCCGCCGTTGCCTCCGCCGTCACCCCCGCCGTTGCCTTGCCCGCCGTCACCCCCGCCGTTACCTCCGCCGTTCCTTTTCTCCCCGGCACGCGCATTGCGGTAGGAATGTGAATGCGGTATGATTGTGGCTTCATGCCGGTCCCCGGCAATCCTCCGTGAGTGAGGTGATGCCGTATTCCGGGCCAACCATCCCCCAGAACGGGGCGATCGCCCGTGAAGGAGACATGCGGACCCGATCTGGCGTACGGGACCGACCTGCCCAGACGGGCCAAAGTACAGGAGGCACTAAGAAGATGCGCAAAGGTTTCACGCTGATTGAGTTGCTGGTGGTCATCGCGATCATCGCCATCCTGGCCGCTATCCTCTTCCCCGTGTTTGCACGCGCGAGGGAGAAGGCCCGCCAGACGAGCTGCCTGTCCAATGTCAAGCAGCTCTCCCTGGCCTTCCAGATGTACGTGCAGGATTACGACGAGAAGCTGGGGCGCTACTGCTCCTGGCTCGTGGGTAGCTCGTGGAACACACCCAACGACAAGACCAACCTCAATAAGGGCATCGAGCCGTACGTCAAGAACACCCAGTGCTTCATCTGCCCCAGCGCCAGCACCGGCCTGTGGTACGGCCCCAACGGCACCTGGACGCCCTGCGGCTCCTACGGCTGGAGTCTGAACGCCACGGTGGACATGCCGACCCTGGCGAGGTTCACCAAGGTCTCCGAGACCATCATCCTCGCCGACAGCGATACCGGTGGAACGTGGATGGGCCACTACAATGGCACTGTGCAGCACGCCACCAACCGCCACAACGAGGGCTGCAACGTGGGCTACCTCGACGGCCACGCCAAGTGGATGAAG
>CAYRFY010000964.1:0-2149 GCA_964423635.1 uncultured Armatimonadia bacterium
CAACGCCGACAATATCCAAAATTACGCGCGAACCGGCATCGATCTGGTCGTCACACGCCACGGCCAGCTCAAGATCGGCGTCAACGAATGGCCGGATCAGACGCAGGCGGCCAGTGAGCCGGGTCTGGTCCCCATGGATGGCGGCGCAGGCAGGGACAACTGGCGGTTCATTGCGGTTACCTACGACTCCACGGCCGCGCAGGAGCATGTGAGGTTCTACATTGGCACTACCACCGCTGGTGTCCGCCTGCACAACGCAGTCACATGCGACCGAGGGCTCGTGGGCAATGGCACCGGCGTCCTGACCGTCGGCCACTTCAACCCCGCCATTCGAGACAATCACAGCGACCGCATGTTCCGGGGCCTCATTGACGAGGTGCGTATCTTCGGCAGTTCACTGGACGGGACCGGCGCATTGTCCCTCGAAGCGCTTCGAGCCATCCACGCGTTCTGAGCATGAAGGAACCTCAGAGACGCCGCCAACCGCGCCGCCGGCTCGCGATGCACGCTACCGAACCGCCGAAAGCCGGGTTCGAGGAGGGCGCCACGGCGTCCCGTCGGCGCGGTCCTGCGCGGGTCAGCTATTCCGGCAACACCAAAGGCAATCATTGGCGCGGCGGCCTCGGGGTGCTAC
The DNA here is from genome assembly GCA_964423635.1 of uncultured Armatimonadia bacterium. Lineage (GTDB taxonomy): Bacteria > Armatimonadota > Zipacnadia > Zipacnadales > JABUFB01 > CAYRFY01. The sequence goes on from CAYRFY010000964.1 coordinate 635, forward strand.
GCGCCCCTCATGCCCCGCCTCGCGCGCGTCGTTGTCGCCGGCTATCGCCGCCACATCACCGGGTGCGGCTACTACCGCCAGCCTACCTTGTTCCGCGACGACCACGAGGCCTGTCCGATCCCCATGGCCGAGTGGTGCGCGGAGCCGGCTGTGCAGGTCTGAGGCCTCGCATCCACCTGGTCGCCGCCCACGCGCCGGCTGACGGGACGCACGCTGCTGATGCACAGGCCGGGGCTGAAGCGGGCCGATGCAGAGTACGTAGGGTGTTCCCGGAGTTCCGAACGACAGGTGGGAGAGCTTCCGAACCGGCTCGCCGGCACGGACGTCCACGGCAGTTGTAGGCTTGCGCAATCTCGGCTCCGGCGGAGCTTCGACGCCTTCCCCCTCGAGGCCGGTGTGGCGTGAGAGATGAAGCGGAGCTCCGTTGAGCACAGGTGATCGCTGACAATGAACCGAGCATGGCCGATTGCCGCGACCGTCGTGGCCCTCATTGCTGCTGCGCAAGCGGGAGCGCAGACCGCTGACCCCTGGCGCCTTCCGGGAAGGAGGGCCGGGGATGAGATCGTCGGCCCCAACGGGGTAGAGATGGTCTGGGTGCCCGCGGGGCAGTTTGAGATGGGCTCCAGCGACGGCGCCGCCGACGAGAGGCCGGTGCATCGCGTACAGATCAGCAAGGGGTTCTGGCTCAGCAAGACCCCTGTGACGATCGCGCAGTGGAAGCGGTACTGCGGCGAAACCGGCACAGCGCTCCCGGAGGAGATGCTCTCTCCCACCGACGACTACCCCATGTGGGGCGCGAGTTGGGAGGACGCGGAGGCGTACTGCCGCTACTTCGGCCTGTCGTTGCCGACGGAGGCGCAGTGGGAGTATGCGGCCAGGGGGCCGCAGGGGCGCGTCTATCCCTGGGGCGACCGGTGGGACAGCACGCTTTGCTGCAATGAGGACAACCCAGGCCCGGATGGCTTCAACTGCCCGGTGGGAAGCCATCCAGATGGCGCGAGCTGGTGTGGCGCTCTGGACATGGCGGGCAACCTCTCCACCTGGTGCACCGACTGGTACTCGGAGAGCTACTACGCCAACTCTCCCGCAGTTGATCCTCAGGGACCAGAGACCGGCGCCGAGCGTGTGCAGCGCGGCAGCTACTTCTGGGGTAATGCGGACGACTGCCGCTCCGCCCGCCGCTCCAGCGACGACCCCGCCAATCGCGACGGGTCGGGCTCCGTGCGCCCGTGCTTCAGGCCGTAGACGCGTGGCCGAGCATCCAGTTCGGCGGGTCACAGACCCGCCGAGTCGGGACGGAAACTCACATCATGCATGAACGCACTGGAGGCGGATCTCGCCATAGTCGCGCGGCGATGATCGCTCTTGCGATGCAGGACCGTCTCCCCTGCCCCGTCTCCGCCGTTTGGCAGAGCAAGGGGCCGGCGGCGAGACGCCGTTGGCCGTGCTCCTTCCCCGCTTGCGGGGAGGGCCGGGGTGGGGTCCCGGCCGTTGCGGACCGCCGGCCCTACGGCG
>CAYRFY010000965.1:0-2140 GCA_964423635.1 uncultured Armatimonadia bacterium
CGCTTGTACTCGCCGATACGACCGGCGAGACGGGAGGAGGGGGGAGAACGGCATTGCGGCCATCATTCCCGACGCGGCAATGGCGGAATGTGGCTCCAGTGCGTTCATGCATAGTGTGAGTGGAAAGCCCGATCCCGCCTTGCGGGACGGCGGCGAACGGTTTCTCGGCCGGGCACATAGACCACCGACAACCCACATGCCCACCACGTACCGACGGTTCGCGTCGCCCACACGAAGCAGACGAACCAAACAGCCAAGTCAGAGCCGCCCTTCGACGGGCAGGAGGTACCATAAATGGCCAAACGCAGCACCAAGACCATCCGCGTCGGCGTCTACGGCATCGGTCGCGGCAGCTCCTTCGCCGAGCAGGCCGCCGCGATGGAGGGCGTCGAGTTGGCGGCCGTATGCGACCAGAGGCAGAGAGCCCTCGACGGCTTCACCAAAGCCCACCCCGGCGTGACCGGCTACACGGAATACAGCAAGATGCTGGAGCACGACCTGGACGCGGTGGTGCTGGCCAACTACTGCACCGAGCACGCACCGGCGGCCATTGAAGCCCTCCAGGCGGGCAAGCACGTGCAAAGCGAGTCGATCGCGGTCAAGACCATGGGGGAGGCTGTGGACCTCGTCCGTGCCGTGGAGGCCAGCGGCAAGGTCTACATGTACGCCGAGAACTACGCCTACATGACCTTCGTACAGGAGATGGCCCACCTCTATCGCCAGGGCGAGGTCGGTGAGTTCCGCTACGGGGAGGGCGAGTACGTCCACCCCGTATCCACCGACACCAAGATCAGCCTCTCCCCCACCTTCGACCACTGGCGGAACTGGATCCCGGCCACGTACTACTGCACCCACAGCATGAGCCCGATCATGTACATCACGCATCTGCGCCCGGTGAAGGTGAGCGGCTTCGTCATCCCCTGGGACCCCCAGACCCCGGCGTGCAGCGAGACGTACAAGCGCAATGACCTCGCCGCCATCATCATGGTCCAGATGGAAAACGGCGGCTACGCCAAGCTCTTGTTCGGAGCGCTGGAGAAGCATTACGTGTGGTACCGCATCTACGGTCACAAGGGCGAGATGGAGAACTCGCGCACCGACGGTGGGCAGTTGATCTTGCACAAGGAGCCGTGGAACAAGAAGCCGGGGGAGCCGGCGGACCTCATGTACCGCCCGGAGTTCCGGCAGTTCCACGACCTGGCGGCCCGCAGCGGCCACGGCGGTGGAGACTTCTTCATGCTCCACGAGTTCATCGAGGCCATCCGCACCGGCACTCAGCCGTACTTCGACATCTACCGCGGGCTGCAGATGAGCTGCCTGGGCATCCTGGCCTACAAGAGCGCCCTGAACGACAATATGGCCTTCGACGTGCCGAGCTTCCAGTCCCAAGCGGAGCTCGCCCCCTATGAAGGGGACAACTGGTCGCCGGACCCCGCCGACGCCGGACCCGGGCAACCTTTGCCCAGCGTCCTTGGGGACATCAAGAAGCCCAAGCGACTGCGGGACAAGGTAGCCAAGCGCGCCAGGGAGCTGCGTCCGGACTGGGACCTGTAGGAGGGGGCGGGGATTGAGCGGGGGCGAGGGAACGGCACACGGCACCTCGCGCCCACCTTCTGGAGAAGACGGCCCGGCCAAAGCCCCGCTACCACGGCTCTCTCCTGGAGTGCACCGATCGCAAGACCCGCCGCATTGCGGCGGCCTACTGGCAGGAGGTCGAAGTGATGGCCAGACGTGACACGAAGACGATCAAGGTGGGCGTGTATGGCATCGGACGCGGCCGTTCCTTCGCCGAGCAAGCCGCCGCGATGGAGGGCGTCGAGCTGGCGGCGGTCTGTGAGCAGCGCGAGGGCGCCCTGCAGGAGTTCCTCAAGGCCCATCCCGGTGTGACCGGCTACACCGACTATAGCGAGATGCTCGCCCACGACCTGGACGCGGTGGTGCTGGCCAACTACTGCACCGAACACGCCCCCGCCGCAATACAGGCGCTGCAGGCGGGCAAACACGTGCAGAGCGAGAACATCGCCATCAAGACCATGGGGGAGGCGGTGGACCTCGTGCGGGCCGTGGAAGCCAGCGGCAAGGTCTACATGTACGCCGAGAACTGCGCCTACTTCAACTGCGCCCAGGAGATGGCCCACCT
>CAYRFY010000966.1:0-2131 GCA_964423635.1 uncultured Armatimonadia bacterium
CCTGTCCATCCGCCGTTATCCTGTCTATCCTGTTAAGCCTTCGTCGTTGTCGTCGACTCGCGACCCGCGACTCGCCGACTCCTCGACTCCTCACCGGTACCCGTCCGCGTACAGCTCCCAGCGGGCATCGTTCTCCAGGCGGCGGCGCGTATTGCCCTCCTCGTCGCGGAGCACGATCTCCTGCCGCAGCAGGATCGGGCCGTGGGCCGGTCCCGAAGCCCGCTCGGGGCCCCACAGGCGCCCCTCGAGGCCGTCGACGCGCACCCCCAGAGGCCCCCGGGTCGAGGCCGGTGTCGGCCCCGCATCGCCGACCGCCCGGCCGGGCATCCCCGCGCGGGCAAGCAGTGGCGCCCCGGACACTATTGGCCCGAGCGGCCGTTCCGCCGGCAGGGCTCCGGAGACGGCGCGAGCGCCGGTCCGCCCCCGGGTTGTCTCCGGAGGCCACGGCTCGCTCACGGGGCTCAGGGGCGTCGTAGCCGGCTCCGCCGACTGCCGCCTGCTCTGGCCCGCCCCAATGCCCGGCATCGCCCCGTGCAGCCCCATGGGCCGCCGACGCTGCTGCGCGGCGAGGGGAGCTGCATGGCCCGCAGGGGCCGGATGCGGCGATGCGGGGAGTGAGGCGTGCCGCGAACTGCTGATCGGCCCATCGCCTATCGCGCCGGGCAGCGCGGCGATGGGTGCGATCCCATCGTCCTCCGGCTCGGGACGCCCCCCAAAGTAGCGCCGGGAGGGACGGTGGGGCGGCAGAGTCGCTTCTTCGTATCCCGGACCCGCACGCAGTTCGGCCTCCGCCTGCGCTGCGGCCGCCGCCGGGCCCTGCCCGCCTCGGGCGATCGGCGGCACTGCCGCCACCGGGCGCCGCGAGGCCGCGGGGGCCGCGGAGGTGGTGGGCCGCCGACGCGGTCGCGCCGAGGGCTCAGGGCCCTGGGATGTGCCTGCTCCCGACGGGAGCAGAGCCACCCTTAGCGGCGCGCCGGCCTTCCAGGGCAGCGGCGGCTCTTGCGACCGAGGTGCTCCGGCGGCGTGGACACGATTCGTGACGGGCGGGGAGGTCTCTTCCCGGCTGGCTATCGCCGCCCGGCGACTCGTCTTGCCGAGGGGATCGCGTCCTGTGTCGCCGCCGGTGCCTCTCCCGGCCGCGGAGCTTCCGTACCATCCCCGATAGAGGCTCAGCCTGCCGTCGGCCACCGGCCATTGCCACGCGGCCGGGGCCTTCGCGGTCCGGGCAAGGAGCGTGTCGATTGCGGCCCGCCGCCACGCCCGCGGCCCCCGCGGCGCCCTCAGCGGCGCCGCCGCCCGCGGCCTGTCATTGTCTGTCCGGTCCATGGGCTATCCCTCCTTTTGCCGCGGCCGCGGAGGTCGCGGAGCGTCGCAGATGATGCAGCGTTGCTTGCGGAGGGCGGCGCGCAGGCAGCTTTGGCAGACATAGCCGTGTTGCCGCTCCTCGATCACTGCGTCGGCGAGCAGGGCGGCGTGGAGGGCGGCGGCGGAGACTTGCTCGGGCAGTTCGCAGGGCAGTCGGTGCAGGCGCCGCAGGCAGAAGCGATACGTGTCAAGCAGAGCCGCAGATTGTCGTCGGTCGCGAAAAAAGACACCACGGCCTGCGCCGCGCTCTCACTGCCCAGGTCCAGATCGGCCACGGCCAGGTACAGCGGGTCCAGTACGCTGGAGGGCTGCTGCTGGAGCCAGCCCCAGTGTTGTTCGCGCGAGAATACGCGCTGTGCCTCCGCCTGATCGCCGTCTCGGGCGCATTCCAGCACGGTGGCGACCTGGCGGCGCAGGGCGGCGCTATTGGCGTCATCGCCCGCCATGGCCGCATCGGCTTCGATGCGCACGCGTTCGCCAAGCGTCGTGCCCCACATGCAGACTTCTCGTCCTCCCCACTCCGGCACCCGCAGCCAGCGCTTCCTGACGGTGTGTCCCAGAAGTGGGATATCCTCGGCACAAATCACCTTGCGTTCCGTCTCAGTCGGCTCCAATCGTGGTCACTTCCTTTCACCATCAGCGACCTCATGCAGCGGTCGTCCGCCGTTCCCGCCGTTCCCGCCGTTCCCGCCGTTCCCCCGCCTCTCCCCCGCCTCTCCCCCGCCTCTCCCCCGCCTCTCCCCTGCCTCTCCCCTGCCTCTCCCCT
>CAYRFY010000967.1:0-2127 GCA_964423635.1 uncultured Armatimonadia bacterium
ATCGGCGAGTAAGGGAGAGGGGGGAGGCCCGCAGGGCCGGGGGGTGAGGCGCCGTTGGCCCGGTAACCCTCACCCAATCACGATCGCCGTGTGAATCTCCACTAGAGGCACTCGCACCCGCAGCAGTCCCGCCGAGTACGACCACTCCGGCTCTCCATCCGGCACCGCCGTCACCTCCTGCGGCCTGTCGTCCAGGCGGACGGTGAGCGTGATGTCCTCCACCGGCACCAGTTCCTCGTTGATGACCCTCCGGGGCATCAGCATCTCGGCGGCCCCGCGGTTGATGAGGTTGACCACCAGCTTTCCGGCCTTCTCGCGCAGGACGACCTCCAGCCGGGCCGGACCGTCCACCTCTACCTGCCACTCAACGCCCAGACCCTCCACGAGCTCGCCGATGAAGCGACGCAGCAGCGGATAGTGGCCCTGGAAGTAGTTGCGGAAGATGGGGCCATGAATGCCCACGATCGAGCCGGCACCCACCCGGCGGCGGGTGATGAGCACCTCCCCGGTCACGTCCTTCTCCGGCTCCTGCTGGGTGAGGCGATAGGCCAGGGCCTCCGTCCCGGCCTCGGGCACCACCGCCTGCCACCGACCGGAGACACCCACGGCGTGATCTCCGACCTGCAGGTACGTGGCCGGCCGGGGGCCCGAGGCGGAGACCGGTTCCCCGGCGGGTTTGGCTCCCACCAGAGCCGGACACTCCTCGGCCAGACGCGGGCCACTGACAATCACATGGCCCCCGGCGGCGGCGAAGGCCTCCAGCGCCCCGCACACCTGCTCGCTGAGGCGAGTTTGCTCCGGTACTACGACCAGCTTGTACTGCCCCATCCGCTCCAGGGCGTCGGCCTCAGTGAGAATGTCGGTGGAACGATGGGTCTCCAGCAGCGCGTGCAGGGCGCCCTCGATGGGCTCGATGGCCTCGCCGTAGTTGAACAGGGGGGAGTTGCACGAGTAGTAGTGATCCGCGAGGTGCAAAATCAGCGCCTGGGGCACCGTGCTGGACTGGAAGCAGGCCTCCTTGCGTGCTCGGCAGAACTGGGCCGCCTCGGCGAAGCGGTCCTGATGCCAGCCGGTGAGCCAGCCCGAGCGTTGGGGCTGATTGTAGACCATCACCGCGCCGCCGAGAGCCACGACCTCCACCAGCTCCTGGCACAGGTGCGTGGCCTCCTTCACGACCCACGGAGTGGCGTCTGACATCTCGCCGGACTTGATGAAGCCCCAGGCCATGAGGTCCCAGCTCAGGCCGCGGCCGTCCAAGACCCGGCCTTCCACGGCGGCCCGGTTGGCCCCCCAGATCCAGTCATAGTCACCGCTGAGGTAGTCCACCGACGCGGTGACGGGCTCCGGCTGGCGCACGGTGTACATCCAGTTGCTGCAGATCAAACAGTCGGCCTTGACGGCATGCACGGCGTCGGCATAGCGGGTTACGTGCTCGTTGAATAGGTCGCGGTGGAAGCCCAGCCATTCCTGCCAGTGCTCGTCCTCCGCCTTTGTCGGGATGGCCTTGATCCCCGTTCGCCTGGTGAACTCCTCCCTGCACCGCGGGCACCAGCAGGGCTGGGCGGCCCAGTTCTCCCCATCCACCCAGAAGCCGTCCACGTCGTACTTCCGCACCAGCTCGATCATCTGCGGGATCATCAACTCGTCGTCGTAGCCGCTGAGGCGGCAGGTCATGTTCGGGCTCGGCTTGCCTGCGGCGTCGATGCAGGCCCAGTCGGGATGCAGTTCGATGGCCCGCGAATCCCATACACCCGAGTAATGCATGCCCAGGCGGATGCCCAGCTTGCGGGTGACATCCCGGTGGATCTCCAGGGCGTCCTTGACCACCCCGGGTGAGGTGGAGCCCACCTTGGTCGGCCAGCTCGTGTAGCCCCGGTGGCCCTTGCAGTCGCACTGAATCCAGTCCGGCTTCACCCGCGAGAGGCGCTCCTCCAGGTGTTCGTGGGTCAACTCGCGACCCAGCTCGGTATCGTTCTCATTGGCGTGCAGGTCGTAGTGGATGCCGAAAAACACGTGGTTATGCCAGTTGGGCTTGACTTGGCTCATGGGTGGGCTCCCTGTGTGGGTTGACGGAGGTCGTCGCGTCCGGCCACAGCTTCGCCGCGGCGAGCACGAGACCTTCTGCGG
>CAYRFY010000968.1:0-2103 GCA_964423635.1 uncultured Armatimonadia bacterium
GTGAAAAATAGCGACGGCACCATCCTGTACCTGGATGAGCTGGTGGAGACCAGCAACGGCGCCATTAGCCGGTCCATCCCGGACAAGTCGCGGATGCCGCACGACGTGGTGGAGCGTGAGGAGTTGCGGGCCGCGGTGCATGCGGTCCTGGAGACTCTCACTCCCAAGCACCAGGCCGTGCTGGCTCTGGTCGACCTGCAGGGACTGGAGTATGAGGAAGCCGCTCGTGCCATTGGCTGTCCCCTCGGGACCCTGAAGTCCCGGGTCGCCCGTGCTCGAGACGCCTTCGCCAATGGCTTCAGGCGCTACATGCAGGGAACGCTGCAGGTTGGGGAGTGGCGGGCCAGGCAGCAGTAAGTCACGCACCCCACATCCGCAGGAAGGGCCGACCGAGATGAAGTGTCGGGTTGTCCGCAGGTCTATCGGGGACTACCTGGACGGAACGCTCAGTGCCGTGAGGCACGAAGCGGTTCGTGAGCACCTCTCTTCCTGCCCCCATTGCCGCGCACTGCTCGATGAGACCCGCCGCATCCGCGATATCCTGTACAGTTCCGGGTATGACGTCACCCCGCCCGCCGGCCTGGCGGACCGCATCAAGCTCCGGGCCGCCCAGGTCCAGGAGGAAGCCCAGATCCATGCTCGGCCATCCTCCTCCGCCGCCGTGGGCTCCCCCGCCTTCGTCGCCACCTGCGCCAGCATCTTCATGGGTGCCGTCATGTTCTATGTCGTGATCGCTCAGTTCTACGTGGGCGATCCGGACGGCTCCCTGGGAGTTGGCGGGGCCGCGCTCATCGCCGATGCCCCGGCCGATGCCCCCGCTCTTGCTCCCGCCACGACGGTTCCCAAGGCCCACGTGGCCCCTGTGATGCCGGCGATGGTAGCGAGCGCCGAGCCCGGCCCGTCGCGTTCCGCGCACAGCACGAGGGCGATGGCTGCGCTCCCTGCAGACGCGGGAGCGCGCAGGGACCGGCGTCCGCCCGAGATATCCCGCTCCCAACCTGCGGTGGCCCCGGCCGCGCCCGCTCCACAGCCGGAGCGCTCTGTCGCTGCCCCCGTTGCCCCGGCGGCTCCTGTGAGACTCGCCTCGGCGGCGGTGCACAGCACTCCCAAGGCCTCCCGGCCGCTGGTGGAGGGGCCAGTTGACCGCATCGCCTCCGGCGCCGCCGCGGCTAAGAGCCGGGGCACGGTACGGGAGGCCTCCGCCGACGAGACCAGCCGCGGAGTAGTGGCCGGTCTGGTCGCCGGCTATGTGGTGGAGCGGTATGTCGTTGACCGCATCATCCAGGCCGAGCCCACCTTGCTGGCGGTAACCACCTCTACACCGTCCTCCAGCGGGACCGCGCTCACCGAGAGGATGAAGCAGTAGATGAGCGGCGGGCTCTTTCGGTGCGCCGTCATTGTGTGTCTGATCGCAGCCGCAGGTACCGTCGTCTCGGCCCAACAGGAGACGGCGGCCGCGTTTCTGGACATCCTTCAACGGGCTCCGGAAGAAGCCAGAGTTCGCATCTCCGGGCTCATCGCAGAGGCCTACCCCGATCTGCCCAGCGAGCTATCGAAGCTCATCGCCCGCGAGCGCCCCAACTTCCTCTCCGACATCCAGCCCGACCTGGATGCCCTGGTGGCCACCAAGTACCCCGACCTGCAGCGGTTCGTGGAGGATGAGCTTCTCAAGGCCGCCCCGATGCAGGCCGCCGTGGATGAGCTGATCGCCCGCAAGTACCCGGACCTCGTGCTGGAGATCCGTGCTCTCCCGCCGGGACCAGACATCGCGAAGCGGGCCGCGGAGCTGGTGCGGCGCAAGTATCCCGACTTGCTCCAGGATGTCCTGGTCGTCCTGCGTGACCGCCATCCGGATCTCGTCGTGGGGATTCAGCTCAAGGTCCAGATCGCCTTCCCGGCCTTCATCGCCGATGCGGGCACCGTGATACTGGCCAAGTACCCCGAACTCACCGGGAAGATCGTGGGCATGGTTGCCACGCAGTACCCGGACCTTGTGGGCCGCATACTGGAGATCATCCGCACGGCCCAGGCACCGCCCCCCGCCGATTCCGCCCCGGCCGAGGAGGGGGATGACGAGGAGAGCAGCCCGCCCCCCGCCGATTC
>CAYRFY010000969.1:0-2103 GCA_964423635.1 uncultured Armatimonadia bacterium
CACCTACAAGGAGTTCAAGGTCAACGGTGACGGCTGGCTCCTGTATCCGGGGCCGGACATGGAGCCATGGCCCTCGGTGCGGCTGGAGAACATCCGCGATGGGATCGAGGACTACGAGTATCTGTACCTGCTGCGGGAGCTTGCCCCGGACCACGAGCTGTTGAAGCTCCCGGAGGATGTGGCGGGTAGTTTCACAGAGTTCACCAGGGCCCCCGAGCGCCTGACGGAGCTGCGCGAGGCGCTGGCCCGGGCGATTCAAGACGCGATGTAGCCGCCCTGTACGTCCCGGCCGTGCCTCTGAGGCGGGGTGCGCCGAACGGGCACGGCCGGGCTCTCTGAGCCTACTCGTACCGTCCCAGGCGGATCCCCGTCTCCACGAAGGCCCGATAGTTGGCGATATGTCGTTCCGACTGTTGGGGCCACGTGGTGGGTGCCGAGGTGGGGCAGAGGATGAAGCCGCCACCGGGCTTGCCCTGCTCCACCACGCGCTGGGTGATCTTCACGATCTCGGAGGGCTCCCTGAGATCGAAATCGCCGTCCTGAATCCCGCCGTCATAACTCATACGCCCCGCCACGCGCGCCTTGGCCTCGGCCAGCGTCAGGCTGCCCACCGGCGGCGGCTCGATGGGGTTCAGGCAGTCGAGACCCATCTCCACGAAATCCTCCAATACGGGGTTCATGTCGCCGTGGCAATGGATCCACACCAGCTTCCCGGCGTCGTGGACCATGTCGATAATGCGCTTGTCGTAGTCGAAGACGAACTCGCGGAAGTCCCGGGGCGAGGCCAAGGGCGGGATGCACAGCTCCGGGCCGACCCAGCCGTAGCAGTCGCCGATGCCGTGGGCGAGGTAGTGCTTCACCTGATCCTCGATGCCGCGATACGCCTTGTCCACCATCTCCCGCAGCAGCTCGCGCTCGTCGATGAGCCAGAAGCCAAAGACCTCGGAGCCCATCATGGCCTGGATGCCGTACATCGCCTCGGCCAGGCCGACCATCAGCAACGCGCGGTCCCCCGTCCGGCGATCCAGCTCCCGGTACGACTCCACCCTGCACTGCGTCTTGCGCTCCGGCACGGATAGCCAGCGCCTGGCATCCTGCACGGTCTCGATGTAGTTCTTCTTCACATAGCCCGGATGGCCGGACTTGGGCATGTAGTGCACCGCGGTGAGGGGACCGTCCGGGGTGTGGATGGTGGAGACTCCCTCCCACATGTCCGGCTTGTGCGATTCCCTGCGCTCCCACTCGGTCTGGTACAGCGGCGGGTCGGATTCCTCCGCCGTCGGGTGCCAGTCGCGGAAGATGTCCATCTCGAACTCTTCCACCAATTCGTACAGGGGGTTCCAGGTGGGGTCGGGGTTGCGGTGCAGCGGGTCCAGCCCCCAGATCCTCACCGGCATGCGGTCCGTGGGCTCACATCTGAAGGCATGGATCAGCCGTTGCTTGCAGGTCATCTGGGCCACAGTATGCTGTCCTCCGCGGCTAGTCAGTCGGTGGTGGTCTGTCGCTTCGCAGTCTCTCAGGTCCTGCTCCCAGTCTCTGTGCTCAGCCGTTCGCCTCGCTCTTGTACGCTCTGCCCTCCGGCTCCATCTCCGGCAGGCCGACGGTCTCCCAGAACTTGGTTCCGGTGAAGGGCCGTCTCCGGTAGTCGGTGATCTGAAGCGGCACGCCGCCCATCTCGGCGGACCTGTTGGCCACAATGCCCGGGAGGCAGAACTCGATGGCGCGGTAGATGTCGATGGGCGCCGGCCTGCCGTCCAGGAGCGCCCGGGTGAAGTGTCGGGCCAGCTTCAGGTCCGTGCCACCGTGACCGGTGGTGGCGTCATCGTCCCGGGCGGCGGAGCCGATGTCCACCCGCTCCCAGCCCTCGGGCTCCTCACGCGCGCGGTCAAACAGCCGGCAGAAACCCTCGTAGCTGAACCACTCGGCGGCGCCCAGGGTGGCGAACAGACGGTAGCGGTGCTCCGCCGGGCGGCGGGTGCTGAGTGTCACCATGATCTTGATGAGGTTGCCCTTCGCGGTCTGGAACAGGGCGATCTGCCCGTCGGCGCGCAGCGGCGCCTCCTCGGAGCGCCAGGGCGCACTGCGGCAGGTCACCGAGACACA
>CAYRFY010000970.1:0-2099 GCA_964423635.1 uncultured Armatimonadia bacterium
ACGCGGGCTGCGCGAGGGCCTGGGCGACCTGCGCCTTCAATTCGGTGACATCCAGACGTTCGGCACTCCGCGACGGCTGAGCATCATCGTGCGCGGGATCTCCGAGCGCCAGCCGGATGTGGAGGAAGAGCGCAAGGGCCCGCCGGCGGATCGCGCTTTCGACTCCGATGGCAAGCCGACCAAGGCGGCGGAGGGCTTCGCCCGCAAGAACGGGGTCTCCGTGGACGATCTGAGGGTGGTTGAGACGGACAAGGGGCGGTGGGTGGCGGTGACGGTGCTCCAGGCCGGGCAGGCCGCCGAAGAGGTGCTTCCAGCTCTCCTGACCGAGCTGACCCTGGGCCTCAGTTTCCCCAAGACCATGCGCTGGGCCGACCTGGACCTGCGCTTCGCCCGGCCGATTCGCTGGCTGCTTGCGATACTGGACGGGCGGACGCTGCCCATGGAGATCGGCGGCGTGAAGTCCGGCAATCGCACCCGGGGCCACCGCCTCCTGGGCTCCAGTGCCATCGAGGTTCCGGGAGCGGATGCCTACGCAGAGCTCCTGCACCAGAATTACGTCCTCGCCGACATCGACGGGCGGCGCGAGGCCATCCGGCGGGCGGCGATGGAGGCCGCTCAGGAGGTGGGCGGGGTCGCCCGCATCGACGACAGGCTCCTGACCGAGGTGAGCTTCCTGGTGGAGTGGCCCACCTGCCTGTGGGGCCGCTTCGATGCCAAGTTCCTCGCGCTACCGGATGCCGTGGTCGTCACCGTCATGCAGGGGCATCAGAAGTACTTCCCGGTTGAGGATACCGAGGGCAACCTCCTACCCTACTTCGTCACCGTACGCAATGGCGATGAGGAGGGGCTCGAGACGGTCCGCGCGGGCAATGAGAAGGTCATCGTGCCGCGCCTGGCGGACGCCGAGTTCTATCTCACCGAGGACCTCAAGCACACGTTGGACGAGCGGGCTCAGTCGCTCTCGCGCGTGACCTTCATGGAGGGCATGGGCACACTGGCCGACAAGACCCGGCGGCTGGAGCAACTTGTGGGTCATCTGGGGGCCGAGCTTCGCGAGATCGGCACGGAGGTGGTGCAGGCGGCCACGCGGGCGGCGCAGCTTGCCAAGGCCGACCTGGTGACCCTGATGGTCGGCGACAGCAAGCTGGGTGAGCTGCAGGGGATCATCGGCGGGGAGTATGCATCCCGCCTGGGCGAGAGCGAGGCCGTGGCGACGGCCGTGGCCGAGCAGTACCGGCCCCGCGGCGCCGGAGACGCGCCGCCGCAGTCGCCGGCAGGCACGCTGCTGGCCATCGCCGACAAGATGGACAATCTCGCCGCCTGCTTCCGCCTGGGCATGGCCCCCACCGGCTCGACGGATCCCTTCGCCCTGCGCCGCCAGGCCCAGGGAATCGTGGAGATCCTGATGGAGGCCGACCTGCAGGTCGACCTCCGTGCGCTGGTGGCCCGTGCGCTTCAGCTCCTGCCCGAGCCGCAGCTCGAGAAGCCCAAAGACGCGGAGAGGGTGCTCGATCCGCAGGCGGCCGCCGAGGCACTCCTGGGCTTCTTCTCAGGCCGTCTGGACTTCATCCTCACCCGCGATGGCATCACATACGATGTGTCGCGGGCCGTGCTCAACGCCCCCTGGTCGGACGCGCTGGAGGTGTACCGGCGAGCCCGGTTCATCCAGAGCTTCAGGGACCAGGAGCCGGAGCTGTTCGACCGGCTCGTCACCGCCGCCGAGCGCCCCGCCCGAATCTGCCGTGGCGAGCAGTTGCCCGCCGAGGCAGCCCCGGACACCGGTCTGTTCGAGGGCGGATACGAGACGGCATTGTGGGAGGCCGCGCAGGCGGCCAGAGCGGTCGTGGAGGAAGCTCTCGCCGCAGATCCGGCGAACTATCGGGCCGCGGCGGAGGCCCTGGCAGGGCTCCTGGAGCCGATCCACCAGTTCTTCGACGAGATCATGGTCATGGTGGACGACGCCGCCCTGCGCACCAACCGGCTGGTCATGCTGCGGGAGATCGACCTAAGCTTCCAGCTTCTGGCGGACTTCACCCATATCGTGCGCGAGGGGTAGTGACGGCGGACGGACGTGGCGCGTAACGGCGGACGGACGTGGC
>CAYRFY010000971.1:0-2091 GCA_964423635.1 uncultured Armatimonadia bacterium
CTACAACGGCAAACGGCGGGAACGGCCGTGGCGCGTGGTTCGTGGCGCGTGGCGCGGTACGGGGAACGACCGGAACGGCCGTGGCTCGCAACGGCAAACGGCGGCGACGGCCGGCTCGCACGCCAGACACTCTTCGGGAGGTCCTCTTCGTGTTCATCGACATCCACGTGCACACCCGCATCTTCGACGGCCCCAGGCAGCAGAGCGAGTTCTCCAGCCACTTTGCCACACCCTCGGAGCTGATGGCCAAGCTCAAGCCCCAGGGTGTGCGGGCCGTGGTGGCATTGCCCACGGTGAACCCCGACTGCGCGTGGTATGTCCAGTCAGTGCAGGAGATCATGCTCGCCGCCCAGCGCTATCCGGACTTCATCATCCCGTTCATGAATATCGACCCGCGCCAGGGCAGCAATAGCGCCACCACCGATCTGGGATACTTCATGCGCTACTGGCAGGACCGGGGCTGCAAAGGCATCGGGGAGGTCACCGCCAACATGCCCTTCGACCATCCGCTCATGGAGAACCTGTTTTCGCACGCCGAAACCTGCGGCCTGTCGGTGACCTTCCACATCGCCCCCAAGCAGTGGGACTACTACGGCATCGTCGATCACTTCGGCCTCCCCCTGCTGGAGGGTGCGCTGCGCAAGTTCCCCAAGCTCACCTTCCTCGGCCATTCGCAACCCTTCTGGGCGGAGATCAGCGGCAACCTTACCGAGGAGCAGCGGAACGGTTACCCCACAGGCCCGGTGACGGAGGGGGGCGCCGTGGTGCGCCTGATGCGGCAGTACCCCAATCTCTGCGGCGATCTGTCCGCCGGCAGCGGGCACAATGCCGTCAGCCGGGACCCCGAGTTTGGCTATGCCTTCATGACCGAGTTCCAGGACCGGCTGTTTTTCGGCACCGACGTGTGCGATCCGCGGAATGAGACCCCACTCATCGGCTTTCTGAATGAAGCCGTGGCCGGCGGCCATATATCCCGCGAGGTCTACGAGAAGATCGGCTGGAAAAACGCCGAGAGACTGCTGGGGATGTGAGAGGCAGAGACGACTCCCCCGGCGGCTGCTCCGGACAGGAGGCGGGAATGGCACACTTTCGCATACGCCAAAGCTGGGTACTAGTGGTCCTTGCGGTTCCGCTCTGGTGCCAAGTATCGTTGGCGCAAGAGACCGTTCTGACCGGCGCCGACTGGGAGGCCCACGCCCTGGGGATCACGACCCCCGAGCGCCTGGCCGCCGTCCGTGCCGCCGCCGTCCGGCGGCCGGTCACCCTCGCCATCGTCGGGCAGGGCGGGGTCAGCGAGTCACTGCTCGAGCCCGTGCTGGTGGACGGCACCACCCTTGAGTACCGGCAGTGGCCCGAGGGCCAGGCCCCCGACCCGGGCACGAACACCCACGATACCCAGGCGGCACGGGTGATTCTGGACCTCACCCACAAGCTCGGGATCCATGTGCGGCTATTGGTCTATCACGTCGGCGAGACCACCGGCAGTGTGGCCGAGGGCTTCGCCCAGGCCGGTGCCGAGGCCGACATCGTCGCACTGTACCAGTCCTTCTGGGGCAATGTGCAGGTGATGGCCGACAGTATCGGCAAAGCCAGCGGCGCCCTGTTCATCTCGCCATATGTTGAGGTCGGGCCCCGAGATACCGCCACCTGCCTGCAGGCTCATGCCGCCAAGCCCTGGGCTGAAGGCTTTTCCCACTTCATCACCACGATCCCGCTGGCCAGGCGGGCTCCGGGGGTACTGCTTACTCCGCAGAGTCGGCCCGGACAGGATACCGAGGCCATCAACTTCGTCGCCCCCTCGTACTATGCCAGCGGCGCCGGGGGCACATGCCCCTCGGCAGAGGTGGCCGCCGCCGTGGCCGCCTACATCGTGGCCGCCATCCCCGACAAGCCCACACCGGGGGAGATCGTCGCGCTCATGCGCCGAACGGCGACCATCGACCCGGTAGCGCTGGGGTCGCTGCCGGAGTTCGATGAGGCTTCCCTGACGGCCCTCGGCGAGCAGATCGCCGCCCTGGCCACCGCAACCGACACGAAGCCGCGGAAGCTGGACGCCACCGGCGTCCTGAACCTGTGGGCCATCCACGAGCA
>CAYRFY010000972.1:0-2088 GCA_964423635.1 uncultured Armatimonadia bacterium
CTCTCAGAATGACACTCTTGGCGAAGGCGGGCTTTTCCTCAGATTATGCAGGTTCTGGGCAGGCGCCGATTCACGTCACCTCACCCCCCCGGCCCCCCTCTCCCTTACTCCGCCAAACGGCCGGCGGAGACGGGAGGAGGGGGGAGAAAGGCAGTACTTCGACCGTTCCGGACGTGGGAATGGCGAAATGTGCCACCAGTGCGTTCATGCATAATCTGAGTTTTCGGCCGCGCTTCTAGTGCAGCAGCCCCACTCTCTGCGGCGGGTAGAAGATCAGCATGGCCTTTCCCCGCACATTCGGGATGGGGAGGAACGGCTCCGGCCGAAAGACCCCGTTAGGCTCCAAAGTCCCCCAGCGGTGGCCGTCGTTGGAGTTGTTTCGGTTATCCCCGAAGACAAGCACGTGCCCCTGCGGAACCACCCACTCCTCGCCGTTTTCCGCCTCTTCGGGCCAAGTGTAGACCGGAGGGTCCTTGATGTAGGGCTCCGTCACCGGCACACCGTTGCGGTACAAGGACCGGTCGATGACCTTGATGCGGTCTCCGGGCCCGCCGACGATGCGCTTGATGAAATCGAGCTTGCGCTTGGCGAGACTGGGGTCGGCCGCGAGAGGCGCATCGAATACGACGATGTCACCCACCTGCGGGGGCTTGAAGTAGTACACGAACTTGTTGACCAGTATCCGGTCGTTCTCCTGCAGCGTGGGTTCCATGGACCCCGAGGGGATGTAGAAGGCCTGGACGACGAAGGGTCGCAAGATGCAGAATACCAGAAGCACCGCGATGAGCGCGGAGTCCACGAACTCCAGCACCGCCTCGCGATGGGCCTTAAGTGACTGCAGGTGGGCAGCCACCGCACGGGCGAGCACAATGACGCCCACAAGGCCCACGATGCTCCAGGTGTTCTCGAATGCGTACATGCATGTCGCTCCTCAGGCGCGGCCTGAAGTGCCCTGCGCCCGAGTCTCGGACGTTCGGGCGGAGTGCCTTGTTCGTCGCGGCCCCGCGCGGAGAGCTACTCGCCGGACCCTTCTGCAGGCTCCTGCGTGGCGGCTGCGGCCTCCGCGGCGGCTGCGGCTTCCGCGGCGGCCGTGGCCTCCGCGGCAGTCGCGGCGGCATCACGCTCGCGGGCCACCTTCTCGCGTGCCAGGACCACATCGCGCACCTGCTCGCGCACGCGGGCCTTGCGGCCGACCCGGTTGCGCAGATAGTACAGCTTCGCGCGCCGGACCTTGCCATGACGGACGATCTGTACGTCATCCACGATGGGAGAGTGCACCGGGAACAACCGCTCGATGCCCACCCCGTGGGTGACACGCCGGACCCGGATGGCCTCGTCGATGCCGCCGCCCTGCAGTCCGATGACGACGCCCTCGAAAGCCTGCAGGCGGGTGCGCTCTTCCTTACCGGTTCCCTCGGTGACCTTCACCATCACGCGTACGGTGTCTCCCGGGCGGCAGTCCGGGATGCGCTTCTTCATGTACTTGCTTTGCACTTCTTTCAGGAGTTGCTGCATCAGACTATTCCTCACTCGACGTGTTGTGGTCCTGACTCAATGCCCCGGCGCCGGCGGCGATCCACGATGGCGGGCGCCTGCGCCGCGGACGGAAGACTGGGATACCTATCGCGACCGTCGGCCTACTGCTCCATCAGCTCGGCCAGCAGCTTCAACTCCACCGGCGTCAGCTCGGCCTCCGCCAGTAGCTCGGGGCGTCTGAGCAGAGTGCGACGCAGCGATTCACGCCTGCGCCACAGGTCTACCTGCGCATGGTCACCCTCGGATAGGGCGGTCGGCACGGGCATGTCACGGAACACCGCCGGCCTGGTATAGTGGGGGTGCTCCAGCAGGCTGCCCGCAAAAGACTCAGTCACCGCCGAGGTCTCATTCCCCAGAGCCCCGGGCAGCAGACGGATAACGGCGTCTATCAGAACGAGGGCCGCCAGCTCTCCCCCGCTGAGCACGAAATCGCCCAGAGAGATCTCGTCGGTAACCAGGGTCTCCCTGACCCTCTCGTCGACGCCCTCGTACCGCCCACAGATGAGGATGAGCTGCGGCTCCCGGGCCAAAGCGGCGACTTTCTCCTGCCGC
>CAYRFY010000973.1:0-2081 GCA_964423635.1 uncultured Armatimonadia bacterium
GTGATCTGGCCGCGCCTGCTGCATGGTCGCGACAGCTTTGCCGCGATGGCGCTGCGCAGGCGGTGGGCCTGGCGCCTATCCCGAGGCTCTCGTGGAGGCCTTCTCGGGGTCATCTGACGGGGGCGTGGCCTGACGGCGGGGCCGCAGGCGTCTGACCAGGGCTATGGCAATGGCCACCAGGCAGGCCAGCGCGGCGCCCCACAAGACGGGCTGCCGCAGATGGGGGTAGGTGTCCCAGAGGGCGAAGCCGAATCTCACCACCCACATGTAGTAGGTCACGTACAGGGCGCTGCCGGCGAGGGTCCAGGCCCAGAACACGGTGGGCGGGACACCCGAGAGACCGGCGAAGAACGAGGAGAAGGGCCGGAGCTGGCCGACGAGGCGGGAGAAGAACACCGTCGCCGCGCCCCGGCGCTCGTACCAGTCCTGGAGCCTGGCCCTGGCGATATCCATGCGTGGCGAGCGGCTGAGGCGGCGAGAGAAGGCGTTGTCGCCGGCGCGTCCGGCATAGTAGCTCAGGCCTGCCCCGAAGAGCTTGCCCGCCAGCAGGAGCCCCAGTCCGGGCCAGTAGCCGATCTGGCCGCCGGCGGCCAGCTTCCACACGGCGAGAAAGGCCAGGGGCAGCGGACAGGGAAGGCCGGCACTCTCGGCGGCGACGAGGGCCACCGCCGCCCACAGGCCGTGGGCGTCCAGCCATTGCCCGATCCACAGGTTCAACTGCTCCATGCAACACCACCGGGACGCCCCTGCCGAGGAATAGCGGCGGAATGACATTCCCAGCCGGGGGGGCTTTCCCGACTCGACCGCCGCCCTACAGGTTCGCCGATGCCGTCCCGGTCCCCTTTGCCCGCGCGGCTTGAAGCGGGCCCGGCCAGGAGGGGACCGGGGTGTGGGCGGAGAATACCCCAGGCAGACGGCGGTGGCGGAGGCCGCCGGGGAGAAGTGGCGTGTGGCCGCCCATGTCAACGCCGGCCTGCACGCATCTCCCGGAGTGGCCCCGTCACCGGGCAAGAGCGATCGAGAGGTTCGCGGGACGGCGGGATCAGCGGCCGCCATCGCCGGACGGGGGCCCCGTCCTGTGCGGCCGCCACCGCCCACCCCGCGAGCACTCCAGCGCGCTATCCGGCCACCGTGCCGGCAGGGAGGTATGAGACATGATCAAGTCCATCAGCTTCTGGTCGTTCCCCGGGGACATGACCGTCGAGCAGCGCATGCGCACCGCCAAGGACCTGGGGTATCAGGCGATCGAGCTCACGCTCGAGGCGGAGGGGGAGATCTGCCCCACTTCGTCGCCGGACGATATCAAGCGGATCAAGGACCTGGCCAATAGCATCGGCATTCAGACGCCCACTTTCGCCACCGGTCTGGGCTGGTCCCATCCGGCCGTGGCGGCCACCGATGATCTCGGCGCCGAGGGCCTGGCGATGGTGAGCAAGGAGTTGGAGTTCGCCCAGATCCTGGGGGCGTCCGCCGCTCTGGTGGTCCCGTGCACGGTGACCCCGGAGTTCCCGTACGATCTGGCCTATGAGCGAACGGTGAAGGTCTTCTCCGGCCCCATCGCCGACGAGGCCGCCCAGCGTGGGGTCAATATCGGCCTGGAGTATGTGTGGAACAAGTTCCTGCTCAGTCCGCTGGAGTTCCGTAATATCCTCGACGAGATCAACAAGCCGTACGTCGGAGCGTACTTCGATGTGGGCAATGTGCTGATCGCGGGCTTCCCGGAGCAGTGGATCAGGATACTGGGCAAGCGCATCAAAGCGGTGCACTTCAAGGACTTCAAGTGCGACATCGGCACCATCAACGGCTTCATCGACCTGCTCGAGGGCGACGTGGCGTGGGACAGTGTGATGGCCGCTCTGAAGGAGATTGGATACGACGGCGCGGTGACGGCGGAGATGATGCCGCCGTACAAGCACTTCCCTCTGCGCCTCATCGAGGCCACCAGCCGCTCGATGGACGCGATTTTGTCGCTTTAGGTCTTCTGCCCCGAGACCGCTCGGGGCCGGTTGTTCCGCGCCGGTCGTCCAGAGGTGCGGCCGAGAACCTATTTCGGCGGGTCACGGACCCGCCGAGTCGGGCTG
>CAYRFY010000974.1:0-2079 GCA_964423635.1 uncultured Armatimonadia bacterium
ATTGAGGCCTGTGACCGGGCGGGTGTGGCCGTGATCCTCGGCCTGTACTACCAGCGTCAGGATCAGATCCTCAAGGACGAGGCCGCGGTCTGCGCCGGCGTGGTCAATACGGTCAACTGGATCCGCGACGGCGGCTTCGCCAACGTGGTGGTGGAGATCGCCAATGAGGCCACGCATCCGGGCTTCGATCACGGACTGCTGCGAACGATGGAGGGCCAGGGCGAGCTCATCTCGCTGGCGAAGGACACATGGCCGGAGCTACTGGTCTCCACCAGCGGGATCGGGGAGAAGAACTCTCCCGGCGATGTGTCTGGCCGCGCCGACTTCTATCTCCTACACTTCAACAATACGCCGCTTGAGCCCATCAGAAAGCGCGTCGCCTCCCTGCGGCCGACGGACAAGCCCATCTTGTGCAACGAGGACACCAAGGAGGGCGAGGAAGGCGCCGAGGTGGCGCGGATGTGCGTGGCGGAGGGAGTGTCGTGGGGGATGATGCTGCTTGAGCACAACCAGCAATACCCCTTCGCCTTCGAGGGCGCCGCCGACGATCCCATCGTATACGCGGAGCTGAGGCGGCTGGCGCGGCGGTGAGGGAGAGGGGGGCGGCCCAGCCGTTCGCCGTCGTCCCGCAAGGCGGGATCGGGCTTTCCACTCAGATGATGTAGGTTCCGGTTAAGTGCCCAGCCACGTCGCCTCACCCCCCGCGTATACTTGTGGCGAGGCGCCGGGTCGTGCCTCCCCCCGCCGGCAGGGGGATAGAGGGGGGCGCCGTAGTGGCGGCGGCGCGCAACGGCCGGGACCCCACCCCGGCCCTCCACGCACGCGCGGGGAGGGATCACAGCGGAACTCTCCGGGGTGTTTTCGGTCCCGGCCCTCCACGCACGCGCGGGGAGGGAGCACGGCTAGCGGCCTTTCACCGTTGGCCCCCTACTCCGTCCCGCAAGGCGGGAACCGGCGGAGACGGGAGGAGGGGGGCGGCGGTGGACGACACGGAGGCAGGGGAACGGGGGCTGATTCCACGGGTTTCACCCGTGGCCAGCGTGCACTGCCCCTCCGGGGCAGACGGCAACGGCACGGCATCCAGCCATAGTTCCCATCCTTCCCATTGAAATAGGGAGATCGCCCACCATGACCCGCCTGCTATGCCCTCTCGCCGCCGTGACATTCCTGGCCGGCGCGCTCCACGCCGCTCCGGTGGTCCGCACCGAGGGCAGTAGCACCGTCGTCGAGGCCGCCGAATACCGGATGACCTTTGTCCGTGAGTCGCTGAGCATGGCCCTGGAGCTGCGGGGGGGTGACGGGGAGTGGGAACGGATCACACGCAAGCCCGGCGGTATGGGGCTTGCGTACATCTCCGGCAGCGAGGTGCAGCCCTCCGGCGGCCTGCGGAGCACCTGGGCCATGGCCCGGCGGCCCGAGGGGATCGTCGTCGGGATGGAGGCCCTGCCCGAGGCCTTCGGCCAGCGGCTGCTACGAGTGCACTGCCTGTGCACCGACGAGGGCGTGCTGATGGGAGCCGAGCTCACGGGCAGTGCGACGGACGCCGCCCTGTGGCTGCCGCCCCGCCTGCGCCTGGAGCCTGAGACGTGGGATCGCTACGCCTTCTGGGACGAGACCGGCCAGGTGCATCAGGGCGCGGTCTCGGAACTGCAGCCTTGCCCGGCCTATGCCGGGGTGTCGCCGTGGGGGAACCAGGGAGACACGGCCGCGCGTCTGGACGCGGAGCGTCCGGCGCTGGTGATCTCGTCGCAGGAGGCGGGCATCGGTCTGGGCGTTGTGTTCGTCGACTACGACGGCGCCTGGGCGGGCGGCTCGTGCTTCCTACAGCGCCACACGGTTGACTCCCTGTACCTGTACGCGGGGATGGCCCCGGCGCAGGAGGGCGTCACCCGCTGGGCGTGGCTGGCACCCTTCGCTCCCGGACCGGGCCCGGCGGCTGAGGGAAAGGTCGCCGATCTCGTCGCCGCAGGCCGGCGGCTGAGCGAGGGCTTCGAGTCGGTGGCTCCTCCGGTGCCCGAGCAGTGGCGCACCCCGCCACCGGACTTCCCCTCCGAGCTGCGGCGCTCCCGGCCGGTGGCG
>CAYRFY010000975.1:0-2072 GCA_964423635.1 uncultured Armatimonadia bacterium
AGACTCAACGCGATACCGCACCTCTTCCTCCCGGCCACGGACCGTGTTCGGCTCATCCCTGTGTCGGCGAGCCGCGCCCTCGGAGAGGCCACGGTTATCCACTGCCCGCACGCGCTGGCCGTGGCTGTGGCGGATGTCAATGGTGATGGCCGGGAGGACCTTGTTTTCGCCTCCCGGGGCGTCTTCGAGGGGCGCGAGTGCTCGTGGGTGTACTGGGGCGGGCCGGAGGGCTTCGGCGCGGAGGCGCGGACGGCGCTCCCCAGCCGAGGCGCCTGCGATGTGGCGGCGGGCGACCTCACAGGAGATGGCTGCGCCGATATCGCCCTGTGCCAGGACCGCACGGAGGACTCCTTCACCTACCACTCGCTGCTGTATCGCGCCACGCGCGAGGGCATCGACCCGGAACCGGTGCGCCTGGAGAGTCACGACGCCCGGCGGGTGTTCATCGCCCGCACGTCACCGGCCCAGCGGCCGCAGGTGATCGTCGTCAACCACAGGGCCCGCAGGTCCGGCGGTGATGTGGACCCCGTCATCTACTTCAACGGTGGACCCGAGGGTTTCTCAGCCGAGCGCAGCCGGCACCTCAAGGGGCGCGACGCGGTGGACGCGGTGTGCTGCGACCTGACCGATGATGGCTATCCGGACATCGTCACCGCCAACTGCTCGGAGAACGCCGTCAAGCTCGATCCGGGCTCGTTCCTGTTTCCCGGCGGGCCGGAGGGCTACGAATACGAGCCGGCCCTGGCCTTCCCCACCACTCGCGCCCACGGTGTCTGCTGCGGAGATCTCAACCGGGACGGCTACCTGGATCTGGTGTTCGTGGGGTTCAATAACCCCGACCTGCTCATCTTCCATGGCGGCCCGGAGGGCTACGACCTGGAGCATCCGCAGGTGATCCGGATGGAGATCGACGGGGTGCTTTACAAGGAGCCGCGCTGGGTGTACTTGGCCGATCTGAACAATGACGGCCGGCTGGACCTGTTCATCCCCGAGATCACCGCGGACCGCAGCTTCATCCTCTGGAACGGCCCGGAGGGCTTCAGCCTGGAGCGGCGGCAGACGCTGTCTGTTCTCTCCGCGGCCTGCGCCCAGGCGGCGGACCTCACCGGCAACGGCTACCTCGACCTGGTGATCGGCGGGCACACCCCGTCCCTGCAGGGTCCGCACGACTCGTTCATCTACATCTACTGGAACGGCCCGGAGGGCCTCAGCGAGGACCGCCGCACCCAGTTGCCGGCTCTGGGGGTGGAGGCGCTGGCGATCGCCGACTTCAACCGCGACGGTTTTCCCGACATCTTCGCCGCCAACTACCACGACGGCCGGGTGCGGGACATCGATTCCTTCATCTACTGGGGCGGCGAGGGCGGCCGCTTCAGCGCGGAGCGCAAGACCCGTCTGTTCATGCACTCGGCGGCCGGCGCCGTGGCGGCGGACTTCAATGACGACGGCTGGATCGACCTGGCCGTGGGGTATCATAAGGTGGCCAACGACCACCTGGGCCATTCGGCGGTGTGGTGGAACGGCCCCGAGGGCTTCTCCCCCGAACGCACGACGACCGTGCCCTCCGAGGGCCCCCACGGCATGACGCGCGTGGGCACCGCCAATCAGGCCGACGGCGGTGCGGAGGAGTTCTACACCTCGGCGCCGCACCCGATCCCGGAGGGCATGGCGCCCGACCGCATCGACTGGGAGGCGACGACACCGGGCAGGACATGGGTGCGGGCGCAGGTGAGGGTGGCCGACTCGGCAGCGGGCCTGGAAGACGCCCCATGGCAGGGCCCCGAGGGAGAAGAAGGTTGGTACGAGCGGGGCGATGCCATCGCGGCTCCCGCATCAGGTCTCCGGTCGCTGCAGTACCGACTGGCGCTGGGAGCGCCCAACGGGGCCGGCAGCCCAAGGGTGTCGGAGGTGCGGGTGTCGTGGCGGGATGTCCGGTAGTACGACCGCAGATACCCCGGGCGGCACCAAACACATCAGTGGGGTGCGTCCCGCCGTGTATGTGGCTGGCGCCCCCGGCCGTTGGTCGTTGGTCGTTGGTCGTTGGTCGTTGGTCGTTGGTCGTTGGTCGTTGG
>CAYRFY010000976.1:0-2067 GCA_964423635.1 uncultured Armatimonadia bacterium
CCTCCATCGCATGGCCCCGACATTCGGAGGGCTTGACGCCCATCTCGAAGTAGAAGGGCACGTGCCGGAAGACGACGGGCGAGAAGTGCCGGGCGATGGTCTCGTGCTGGGCCGCCTTGAGCTGCAGCGCGCTCCATTCGGGATGGGCGGCGGCCAGCTCATCGAGGATGTCCCAGAGCGGGCTGCGGCCTGAATCCGCGACTTCGTGGGCGGAGTAGTATCCGCGCAGCTCGGCAAATGCCTCGTCCGTGCTCATAGACTGTTCCCCGCTTCGCAGCATCCGGCCGCGGCACAGCACTTCCGACCCGACACGGAGACCGCGCGGTGCCGGGAGGCCGTCTCGGCCGGCGTAATTCGGCGCTCATTGTGACCCCGGGTCTGCGGCTCGTCAAGGCCTGGAAGCCGCCGGCCGGAAGTCACCTCAGGAAGTATCCCTGGCTGGTGGGCTCCGCATCCGTGGTGACGGCCACCCCGAGCTTCCTGAGGCCGGTCTCATCTCCCGGTCCCGGGGCGTGGGTGAGATGCATCTGCATCCCGCGCAGGTGGACGATCTGCTCCGCCCCGGCCTTAGCGGCGGGGTTGTTCGCGGCGCTGATCCCCAGCGCCACCAGCAGTTCTTGCACGTTGAGGCTGGCGGAGTTGGAGGCCATGTAGGTGCGCTTGAACTCCGTCAGGCTTTCCACCACGGTCTCCGGCAGGAGGTGGAGGCGGTCGGGCAGGCCCGCCAGGCGCTTGATCCCGTTGAGGATGGCGGCGGAGGCCGAGTGCAGGAGTGGGGAGTTCCTGCCCGTCACGATACTACCGTCGGGCAGCTCGAGCGCGGCGCCGCAATAGAAGCCGTCATTGCCTCGGTGGGTGCGCTCGGCCTCCGCGCCCGCGTCCCGAGCCGGCTGCACCACCCGTCGATCCGTCTGGGTCAGCGAAAGACGCACCATCAACCTCTCGGCGCGCTCCAGCACATGCCGCGGCGCAAAGCCCCGCCGGACCTCCCACAGATGCCGGAAGTAGCGGCGGATGACCTCCTGTTGGGAGGCCCGGCGCACCGCCTCATCGTCGATGATGCCGGCGCTCACCTGATTTACGCCCATGTCGGTGGGGGACTGGTAGACCACGGTGCTGACACCCTCGGCGACGATGCGGTCCAAGACCGCCCGCAGGATCGGGAAGGCGTCGATATCGCGATTGTAGTTGACCACCGTCCGGCCGTAGGCCTGCTGGTGGAAGGGGTCGATCAGGACGAGGTCGTCCAGGTCCACCGTGGCGGCCTCGTAGGCCACATTGACCGGGTGATCGACGGGCAGGTCCCAGACCGGGAAGGTCTCGAACTTAGCGTACCCGGAGGGGAGGTGGCGCCGGTTGTCGTGATAGAGCTGGGACAGGCAGGTGGCCAGCTTCCCGCTGCCCGGCCCCGGCCCGGTCACGACCACCAGGGGGGCGGTGGTCTCGATGTACGGATTCCTCCCGTACCCCTCCTCGGAGACAATGAGGTCTACACTGCTGGGATAGCCCGGAATCGTGCGCTGGGGATACACGGGGATGCCCTTGGCGCTGAGCCGTCGCATCAGCCGCTCGGTGGCGGGGCCGTCCTGGAACCGGGTGATGGCCACCGACGCATTGGTGATTCCCCACTCCCGCAGGTCGTCGAGGGCCTTGAGTGTGGCGACGTCGTGGGTCATGCCGAAGTCGCCTCTGATCCTTCCCTGCTCCAGGTCGCCGGCGTAGACGCAGAAGATCACTTCCACCTTGTCCCGCAGGCCCTGCAGCAGGCGCATCTTGACATTAGGGTCATATCCCGGCAGGACCCTGGCCGCGTGCATATCAAAGGTCAGCTTGCCGCCGAACTCCAGATAGAGCTTTCCCGCCGCTCGATCCACACGCTCCAGGATGGCTTCGGTCTGTTGGTGGAGGTACTTCTGATTGTCGAATGCAACGGATGGCATGTAATACTCCTCGTGGTGAGCGGTAAGGAGTACATTCGCCTCGGCCAGGCGCCGGGCCTGCGCGGCGAGGACGGCAGGGGAGCGGCAGGGGAGAGGCAGGGGAGAGGCAGGGGAGAGGCAGGGGAGA
>CAYRFY010000977.1:0-2066 GCA_964423635.1 uncultured Armatimonadia bacterium
AACGAAAACGGGCGCGACCGATGGTGGTCGCGCCCGTTCTGTTTGTCGGTGGTCGTGAGTCGCCGGTGGGACTAGCCCGATACCCAGGCCAGGAACTCGTCGTAGCCCTCGTTGAACTGCTTGAGTGTCTGGACCACGGGCAGATAGGTGTCAAACTCATCCGCGGTCATGCCGTCGGGCTCGAATCCCTTGCGGAACAGCTCGGACTTGTACAGCTTGTCCAGGTAGCCGGCGGGCAGGGGCGTCCACATGCCGTTGGGGTCGATCTCCACGGGCTCGGCATCGAACTCTTCTTGGCGGTTGGGGAAGACGGTGAGGAAGAGGGGTACCTCCGGCTCACTGTGCACAGAGCGCAGGATGTTCCACGGTCCGCGGCCGGAGGCCGGCAGCGGCCGGGATTTGGTGAACCCGAGGCCGCCGCGCTGGGGCGTGAAGTTCAGCAGCCGGTATTCACGCTGGCGGATGGCCGTGGTGCACCACTTCTTCACCTCTTCCCAGTCCTCCATGTGGGCCTTGAGCTCATCGCCCACCGGGTCGTCGACGCGGCCGTCCATCTGGGTGCGGTAACTCACGGGGGTGGTGCTGTACTTCTCGATGGCGCCGGCGAAGGCGATCTGCTGCGGCAGGGAGTAGTTCACCGTCACATTGACGCCCATGGCGCAGGAGGTGAGCTCGGCGGCCACATCGATGCCGGCCATGGTGCCGGGAACCTTGAACACACAATTGGGCACCCCGCCCAGCTCTTGCTCCAGTTGGCTCCAGACCCACTTGGCTTCCTTCACCATCTGCTCGGCGTCGGTGGCGTTCTTGGGCGAGAGCTGCAGGCTGACATAGCCCATGTCGCCGTCGGTGATCTCCCAGATCGGGCGCAGCAGCCTGGCATTGCCGACCACGACCTGGATTGTCAGGGCGTAGGCCAATCCGACGGCGTCGAAGTCGGGGTGCTTGGCCTGGAGAGCGTCGCGCACGGGGGTCCAGACTTCGGGCTCCTCATTGCGGGCGATGTTGACAAGAACGGGGTTGGTGGTGACCATCGCCGCGCCGCGCCGCATGGCTTCGCGCAGGCCGGTGGCATAGTCATTGCCCCAGTACGTATTGCAGGTGCCGAAGAGGCTCATGCGGGTGAGCTTGAGCAGGTTGCTGGCTCCGATGGAGGCGATCTGGGCCTCGGCCTTGTCCGCGAGGTCCGCCCGGCCCCACTCGCGGAGAAGGGCCAGGTTGGTCTTGCTCTCGCCCTCCAGAAGCTCTGAGTTCTTCTCACAGCAATCGGCGGAGTGCTCGTGCTTCTCGGTGCAGCGCAGGTTCCAGTCGGCCATGCCGGACTGCAGGTCGATAGCGCTTTCGGCGACGGCCTCGGCGATCTCGCCCCGGCGCTCCTCGCCGGCTCCCGGGTACTCCTTCTTCAGCTCGGCCCTCCAGGCATTGAGCTCCGTCGAGAGCTGCGCGCACGGAACGCCGAACATGAGCTTCTGCAAGACGTTGAGGGTGTCTTGTGTCATCAGTCTTCTCTCCTCGTGTCAACACGTTAGCCCGGTGACCGAGACAGGCCAGGCCGCTTTGGGTTCGCAGGTAAACCGAGGGGGGAGTATAGCACAAAGGAGGACGGCAGGGGAGAGGCAGGGGAGAGGCAGGGGAGAGGCAGGGGAGGGGAATGCGGTGCCCCCGGCCGTCAGGTCCGAAGCACCGCGCGGCGGTGCGAAGCGGCGTCATCAAGCGGTGGGCGGAAGCCCATCGCAGCCTGGGTTCGGGTGTTTGCCCGGACCGGGAAGATGAACCCCTCTGTCAACCCCTCGCGGGCGAAGCTCAGGACCGGACCTTCCTCTGGGATGGGTTCGCCGTGCTGCACCAGACTCTCCAGGTAGCACTCGATGGCTTCCCTGGCCGAGACCAGGGAATCTCCCACCGTGTCACCCTCAGTCAAGCAACCCGGAAGCGCCGGCACGAGGACGGTGTAGCTCCCCTCGGGCTCACGCCGCAGTACGACAGTGTAGGTGCGCTCCATGGCTTCCACCTCCGGTGCGGCCTGCCGGCCGTATCCACATTGTTGTTTTCCACACCCAAAATAT
>CAYRFY010000978.1:0-2058 GCA_964423635.1 uncultured Armatimonadia bacterium
CCGTTCTCCGTGGAACTCTGTGCTCTCCGTGTCTCCGTGGTGAGCCGTTCCCGCCGTTCTCGCCGTTCTCGCCGTTCCCCTCGCGCTCGTGGTTCTCAGCCGCTCCGGGCCCTCTGTACGCGCAGGGCGTCGATGTGCTTTTCGGTTCTCTTGCCCTTGTCCGCGAGCGCCTCGATCGCGATCTGGACTTGCGTCGTCTGCGCCTCGAACTGTCCGTAGCAGGTCCAGGCCAGCTCATTGCCGGCGAAGATCGAGGACCACCAGTCCAGGCGGACAGAGTTCTCGGGCTGCAGGTCGGGCGGCACATCGCGCCACGGGCCGTCATCAACGCAAAACCGGCTCGGGCTCATCGCCGCCAACGTCCGCTCCCTGACCCAAAGCTCGTACGTCCCGGGCTCCGGGACGCTGATGCGGTAGCTCGCCCGGAACGGTCCGGCCTCCGTATCGGTGCAGTACACCGACATCGCCAGCCCGCCGGAGAAGGCCTCGTAGCCGTCTTCGCGGGGGAGGTTGAAGGTGCTGTGGACGGCGTCCTCGCCCTCGATCCAGCCCTCGGGCCGGGCCACCGACAGCTCAGCGACGCTGTCCACCGGCGCCCAGGCGGTCTCATAGCCGGAGGTGTCGTAGTAGTAACCGTACTCGATGGCCGCATTGCCCCCGGTGCTGCGCTCCGGCAGCGGCATGTCGGGCCAGGAAGCCATGAGCTTGAGGTCCTCCGAGTACAGGCGGATGCGGCCGTGCTCCTTGGGGAGGAACCGGCAGCCCAGCACCTGCTGCCGGAACTCCTGAAGCGTCGGCCACTTGAGCGCCTCCTGACGCACCCCCAGTGCCGCCCGCACCATCTCCGCCCGCTCCCGAGTGCCGATGAGCAGCGGTGTTTCGACGTCCCGGCTTTCCGCGGGCAGCACCCACGAGCCGCCCGGCAGGGGGAAGACCTTGCCGCCTCCCGTGTGGCCGTCGATCGCGAAGTCCTCATCCCCGACCACGGCGGCGAAGCCCTGACGCGCCGGGTAGCAGTAGGCGTAGTTGGGCTTGTAGGCCGCCACCCGCTCCGCCGAGGCCTCCAGAACCCGCTTGTAGGCGGCCATCCACTGCAAATTGCGCGGGTCGCGGATCACCTCGGTGGTCATGAACCCCCCGGGCGGATCGAAGGTGAAGCCGAACACGAACAGTCCCTTGGCACCGGCGCGCAGGAAGGTATCGAAAGCGTCGAACATACGCTCCGGGCTGAGATAGCCGATCTCCTCCTTCTGGGTTTCGAAGGCCGCGGGAGAGGTCTCCGTCACCACACTCCACATGGTGTGCGCCGACTGCTCGGCCTCCGCGAAGCACACCCCGGCATTGTGCACCACCAGCGATGCCGCGTCCCCGTAGCTCTCCCAGCCGAGGCCGTCGAAGCCTCCCTTGTCCCGGCTGTTGGTGAACATGCCTTTGAAGGCCACATTGTGCTTGAAGATGACGGGTACGTCATGCACAGACTTGACCGCATCGGCAATGCGGCAGTTGAACTCCTCCGCGCGGTCGTCGCGGTAGGCGCCCACGTCGCCGAAGTACCGCGTCCCCTTCCCGAGGCGGTACATGTGCCCGGCGGCGTCCACCAGGCAGCCTGATGTAACCGGTATGGCGGCGGCGGCTGTGGCGAAGTCGGGGAGCGCCGGCGATGTGGCCCAGGAACGGGTCAGCTCTTCCACCGACGGGTAGAGCTCGGAAAGCCGCGCGCTGAGCCCGCCGATGAACTCCGGGTGGTCGGGGAGGGTGTCGTACGACATGTCCTGCTCATTGCGGAAGGGGTCGACAATGAACCGGAAGCCGGGACCGAACTCAATGGCCGCCAGCCACTGTCTGAGCCTCTGCTCGTACTCTTCATAGCCGGAGAACATCGCTGCCGGGTCGCCCGGGTCCATGTGCACGCAGGGCGAGAAGACAACCTCCGTCGCCTCCGGCGGCACGAGCACGTCGGAAGTCACCGTTTCATCGTCCCCGCGCGAAAGCTCCGTCAGACCCGATGCCACCGGCCTTTCGTCACCCAGAGCCACCCACCTGACCCCCACTGCATTG
>CAYRFY010000979.1:0-2058 GCA_964423635.1 uncultured Armatimonadia bacterium
CGTCCGGCGTCCCACGCCGCTCCTCACGTGCACCCTACAGCAGCCCGCGCAGGTACCGGCGCAGGGGCTCACCCAGTTCGGGGTCCGAGAGCGCAACGCGCAGGAACGCTCTGGCGTAGGACTGCTGGTTCCCCACGTCCAGGCGCTCCTCGCCGCAGTCCAGTGGCACGGCGAGCACCGGGAGGCCGGCCGAGATCATGGAGCGGATCGCGTCGGTGAGTTGGATCTCTCCGCCGTGTCCCGGCGCGGTGGCTCTCAGGTGAGCGAAGATATCGGGTGAGAAGACGTAGCGCGCGCACACCGCCAGGTTGCTCGGGGCATGCTCCGGTCCCGGCTTCTCCACAATGCCCTCGAGACGCAGCGCGCCCTCTTCGGAAGCCCCCGCGGGCGCCACGATGCCGTAGCGTGTGGTGTCCTCGGGGGGCACCTGCTGCACGGCGATGGTGGCGGCCGCCGCGTAGGTCTCGTGGACCGCCATCATCCTGCCCAGCAGACCGGCTCGGACGGGCTCGAGGATCACGCAGTCACCCAGCGCCACCACGAAGGGGTCGCGGCCCACGAACTGCTCGGCGTGGGCCACGGCATCTCCCAGACCGCGTGGGGTGGACTGCCGCACGTAGAAGTAGCGAACCGCTGGGTCCCTGAGCAGCTCATCGCCGCGCCCGGAGCCGTCGCCCGGAGGGAGGCCGTCGGCGGGGTCGAAGTGGTCCTCGATCGCCCGTTTCTGCCGCCCCGTAATGAGGAGTATATTGGGTAGACCGGCGGCCACCAGTTCTTCGGCCACGTACTGAATCGTGGGCTTGGCGCCCAGAGGAAGCATCTCCTTGGGCTGAGACTTGGTGGCCGGGTACAGGCGTGTGCCCAGACCGGCCGCGGGTATCACTGCCTTGCGGATGGCCAACGTACGTCCTCCGTGTGGGCGACCCGTGAGCCCGGCGCCGCAAACTGCGGCCCAAAATGAAAGCGCCTGGCCATCGCCTCGCGTCCCGATGGGAGCGCTTGCGCCTGCCAGGCGTCCTGTGTGCAAGAAGTGGAGCCAGCGATCAGACTCGAACTGATAACCTGCGGATTACGATTCCGCTGCTCTGCCAGTTGAGCTACGCTGGCTCCATGGATGCCCGCTGCACGATGACAGCGAGCCGATTGTAATCGTGGTGGCGAGACCCAGAGTCGAACTGGGGACACACGGATTTTCAGTCCGTCGCTCTACCAGCTGAGCTATCTCGCCATCCGGTGATGCTTCTGGTGGGCGGAGCAGGTCTCGAACCTGCGACCTCATGCTTGTAAGGCATGCGCTCTGACCAACTGAGCTACCCGCCCATGTCCGCCGCAGGTGATGCGGAGGAGTTAGATGGTAGCCCCTAGGGGAATCGAACCCCTGCCGCCGCCTTGAAAGAGCGGTGTCCTAGCCGTTAGACGAAGGGGCCATCCATGAATTGCCACTGGTGAGCCGTGCAGGGATCGAACCTGCGACCCTCGGATTAAAAGTCCGATGCTCTACCAACTGAGCTAACGGCTCTCTCTGACCACCGCCACAAACGTCCCCGGTCGCGGGCCGTCTCCCATACCAGGTCATTGATGGCCGCTCTCCCTGGCACGGTGATTAAGTATAGGGACGCGGACGGCCCTTGTCAATGGGCAAAATGCTGGAATGCCGGAATGGGCAGAATGCAGGAGACACGAGGGAACGACAGGGGTAGCGCAAGGGCGGGGCAGCAACCAGATCGATCCTGTCCGACGGTCCCGGGCCGTGGCAGCGCATCGTTGGCGGGTGCTAACATCCGGTGTCCCGGGCGCCCGCGAGTACAGAGGCTGAGCCGAGGGTTGGCGGTGAAGGTCGGGCGAGGCCGGCGAACCGTGTCGCTGGTCCCATTGCGCCACAGGGGCAGAGCCATTGGCCGGTTCGGACGCGGGTTGCGCGGTGGTGTTCTCTAGAGACGCCCGGCCGAAAAGCCGTCCCTGCCGTTAAGATGTCATCCTGGAGCGCCTGCGTCACAAGTCCGGGCGTCGCAAGCTCGAGCTTGCGACGCTTGGGCGAAGAATCCCGTTGAATGCCAG
>CAYRFY010000980.1:0-2047 GCA_964423635.1 uncultured Armatimonadia bacterium
TGCTCTCCAGGGTGCACGAGCAGTCTCTGGCCACCGGCGACCACGGCTTTTACTATCATGAGCTGCCCAACGGCCACTGCAATTGCGAGGGGGAAAAGCACTACGGTGAGGCGGGGTTCATGCTGGGAGTGCTGATGACGGGGATGAAGATGTACTACGAGGCCACAGGGGACGAGACGGTGGCCGACGACCTCGCGAAGACCGCGCGGTTCATCGTGGAGACCATGTGGGTGCCGGAGGAGCTGGGGTTCCGCTACACCTCCTGTCCTAAGACCGGGGCCGGTCGGTCCTCGGCGTGGATCATGATGGAGGGCCTGGCCTTCGCGGCCTCCCGCACGGGCGATCCGGCATTGGCCGAGGTGTGTCGCGACGCGCTGGCGGCGGCGTGGAGCACACTGCCCGCCACCGGCAAGGGCGCAGGCTATGTGATCTGCTCCTCGGCTCAGGCGCTGGAGGAAGTCTCCAGGATCCCCGGCGAGGGTTTCGCCGACTATCTGGCGGCGGTGGACCGGGCGCTGCGCAGCCCGGCGCGGCGGTTCCTGCCCACGAATGTGCCCAATCCGGACTTCGAGGACAGCGCTCAGGGCTGGCCGACTCGGGGCTGGGCCATCGAGCGCAGCGAGGAGGTGAAGCACTCTGGCCGGGCGTCGCTGAGGATCAGCGGCGTCAATAGCGGGCAAAACGAGTACATCAACACCACCTACGACGCCGCGGGCTCACCGTTTGAGATTGCGTGGCTCAAGCCGGGCGCCACGTATCGCCTGACCGCGTGGCTGCGGGTGGAGCAGATCACTGCCGGCACGCCCGCGCCCTCGATGCGCCTGGCCTTCCGGGATGCCGGCGGCACCCGGGGCGGGGCCGCCACCAATGCCTACGACCTGAGCAAGCTCGGGACCTGGCAGAGGCTCAGCGCCGACGTGACGGTCCCGGAGTACAACACGCGGAACTACATCGCGCTGAACACCAACTCGCGAGAGAGCATCGAGACGGTGATGTACTTCGACGACATCAGCCTGGTGCCTGTGGAGCGGGCCGTGGGTGAGGCGTACTGCTACCACCGGCTGCTGCCTGAGGACGCGCAGGTCGGGGAGGGGGCCAGGCTAGTCGAGGTGGAAAAGCCCGTGGCCGGCCGGCGTATCGAGGGTCCCGGTGACGCCGAGTGGGCGGTGCAGGTCGAGCAGGCGGGGCGCTATGTGCTATGGGCGGCGGTGTCGGAGGGGGCGCGGATTGAGGGCGCCCTTGTGGGTGATACGGAGCTGCCCGGGATCACGCCTCCGGGGGAGCCGACCTGGGTGCGGCTGGGCGAGGTGGAGGTGTCGGCGGGAGCTGTGAGGGTGAAGCTCGTGGGGCTCGGAGAGGGAACGCGCGTGACGCGGCTGGTGCTGACGGACGATCCGGGGAGCAGCGTGGAGTAGGGGAGGGCAGTATAGCGGCGCTGAGGGCGGTAGTGGTGTGACCGTCCGGCGCCGGACCTGGCCTCCGCTTGCCACCCCTTGCAGATTGGCTTACAATTGAGCTCCGCCGCCGAGGCTGTTGGGCGGACCGCCGCCGAGGCTGTTGGGCGGACCGCCGCCGGGGCTGTTGGGCGGACCGCCGCCGGGGCTGTTGGGCGGAGCGGCGTGGGAAAAGAAACGGCGGCCCTTACGGGCCGCCGGGGATAGATCGATAGTGGTGCCGAGGGGGGGACTCGAACCCCCACGGGGATTGGCTACCCCGCCGGATTTTGAGTCCGGTGCGTCTGCCAATTCCGCCACCTCGGCTCTGGACAGTCAGTATAGAACCGGTGCAGGCCGAAGTCAAGATCGGCACGGCGTCCGGACATCGCCGGCGGGCATCACGGGTGGTTAGCATGAGCATGGACAGCTACATCGACAGGACGCCACCGGAAGAGCCGGACGCGGCGGAGCCCTTCGCACCGTCCGAGGACGGCGGCGAGGGGACCGACCCCACGGGTGAGGCGGAGATCGCCCCGGACGTGCCCACCGAGCCGCCCGCGGAGGATACTGAGCCGTGGCGGCCACCCGCTCCCGGTGAGCCGGTGGCCTCC
>CAYRFY010000981.1:0-2044 GCA_964423635.1 uncultured Armatimonadia bacterium
TCAAGCAGGCGGCGATCCTGGCTGCGGAGGGCGAGCGGCAGGCGCAGATCCTACTGGCTGAGGGTGAGGCGGAGGCGATGAAGAAGGTGGCCGAGGCCGAGAGGTTCCGGCAGTTGACCGTCGCCGAGGGCGAAGCCCTCGCCATCAAGACGGTCTTCGAAGCCATCCACGCCGGCAATCCCACTCAGGACCTGCTGGCCGTCAAGTACCTGGAGGCTCTGGGCCAGATCGCCGACGGCAAGGCGACCAAGATCTTCCTCCCCCTGGAGACCGGCGGCGCGCTCTCCAGCATCGCCGCCGCGGGAATGGCCTTCCAGGAGGGGATAGGTGCCGACGCGGCGAAATCCGGTGCCTAGTCGACCTTTGGCAGGAGTACACACGCCCCGCAGGTCGCTGCCTGCGGGGTTTTTCTTCCCCACTATCTACCGAATTGATGAGGTGTTCATCATGGCCGCCCGACGTTACCTGGCCTTCGATCTTGGCGCCGAGAGCGGGAGAGCCGTCGTCGGCACACTGCAGGACGGCAGGCTCTCTTTGGAGGAGATCCATCGCTTCCTCAATGAGCCCGTGGAAGTCTGCGGCACCCTGCACTGGGATATCCTGTCCTTGTACAACAACATCCTCAAGGGCATGCGCGAGTACGTCAAGCGCTACGGCGACAGCGTGGACGGCATCGGCATCGATACCTGGGCCGTGGATTTCGCCCTCTTCGGCAAGGACGGCAAGCTCCTGCAAAACCCCGTGTGCTACAGAGACAAGCGCACCGAGGGCATGGTGGACAAGGCGTTAGAGAGAATGTCGGCATTGGAGATTTACGAGGAGACCGGCCTGGCCATCCTCCCGATCCACACGCTGTTTCAGCTCCTGTCGCTGCGCCGGGGAGAAAGCCCGGTCCTGGGTATGGCCGATTCGTTTCTTATGATCCCCAGTACGCTGGGCTATTTCCTCACCGGCCAAAGGCAGGTGGAGCGCAGCAACGCCATCTCCACTCAGGTATACAACCCGCGCAGCGGGCAGTGGAGTGAGAAGGTCTTTGGCACCTACGACCTCCCGCTGTCGATCATGCCCGGGCTCGTGGACCCCGGAACGCTGCTGGGGCCGTTGCTGGACAGCGTCAAGGACAGCACCGGCCTGCGCCACGGCGACGTGATCTCCGTATGCAACCACGACACCGGCTCGGCGGTGGCGGCGGTCCCGGCGGAGGGCGAAGACTGGGCGTTCATCAGCTCCGGCACCTGGTCGATCCTGGGCGCCCTGAGCCCGCAGGTCGTCACTACTTCGCAGGCCTTCGAGGCCCGCATGGTCAATGAGCTCACGGTGGGCAGTCTCTTTTTGGCCCGCAACATCATGGGCCTGTGGCTCCTGCAGCAATCACGGGCCTCGTGGGCGCGGGCAGGGCAGGACTACTCCTACGCACAACTGGCGGAGATGGCTGCAGACGCCCCGGCGGATGGCCCGCTCATCTTCCCGGACCACCTGAGCTTCCTTGCTCCCGCCGACATGCCCACAGCCATCGCCGATTACTGCAGGGCCACGGGCCAGCGGCCGCCCGAGGGACCGGCGGCCATCAGCCGCTGCATCCTGGAGAGCCTCGCCCTCATCTACCGCGAGGACCTCGAGAAGCTCCAGGCCATTGGGGGCCGCCGCTTCGACGCCATTCATGTGGTGGGAGGCGGGTCGCAAAACGCCCTGCTCTGCCAATTCACCGCGGACGCCGCGGGCATTCCCGTGATTGCCGGCCCGGTGGAGGCCACCGTCGCGGGCAATATCCTCGTCCAGGCTCTGGCCACCGGAGACGTGGCCTCGGCCGCGGAGATCCGCAAGGTCGTTCGGGATTCCAACGAGATGGTGCGCTACGAGCCGAGGGACAAGGCCGCCTGGGACGCCAAGTTCGAGAGGTACATGGGGCTGCAGAGGTA
Source organism: uncultured Armatimonadia bacterium (assembly GCA_964423635.1). GTDB lineage: Bacteria > Armatimonadota > Zipacnadia > Zipacnadales > JABUFB01 > CAYRFY01. The sequence continues at coordinate 1,920 of CAYRFY010000981.1, forward strand.
GAGAGCACGGCGGGAACGACCGTGGCGCGTGGCGCGGTACGGCGAACGGCGCCGCTCCCTGCGGGCCAGGGGCCCGCTTTCCCTCTCCTTCGCGATGCGGCCGCTCAGGAGAGGGGTGCACGGCA
>CAYRFY010000982.1:0-2043 GCA_964423635.1 uncultured Armatimonadia bacterium
TCACCTTCCGGACCCTCACCGCGGGCTGGTAGTTCCCGGTAGCCTCCATCCCGCGCAGCCACAGGTCCCGGTCGGTCTCGAACTCGGCCAGGAGCCGGTCATCAAACATGGGGCTATGGTCGATGCCCAGGTACCGGGCGAAGTCAAACAGCGCCTCCGGATCGGTGCTGTGCTTCTCCGGGAGGGCGAGGTAGTCCACCTCGCGGTCCTTGAGATACTGATCGATCCGGCGCTGCCTTTGATAGGTGGTGAACTCCGTGTCCGTCAGCCCGCCCAGATCCACGATGGTGCGCTCGCCAAAGTACCTGAGGGCGCCGATATCGAAGGCCGCCACTCGCGCCGTGGGCGGCAGCTCCGTGGCCAGATAGCGGGCGGCGGCGATCCGCACCTGGCGCATGTGGGCCACATTGGCCTCGTAGGTCCCGCGCCAGTACACCAGGTTGCACGCCACCACCAGGCAGAGCGCAGCCACAGCCGGGACATAAAGGCTCCGCCGGGGGCGAACGGCGCCGATGCCCAGGGCCACCAGCCACCAGATCAGGATATGGTTGATGGCCTGATAGCGCGAGGTGGTACCCATCGTGGGGAGCATGGCCAGATAGGCCAGATTGTGGAACAGGGCCCAGGTCCAGACGGCCACGACCGCCGCCTGAGCCGGGTCGCGCAGACCGGAGGCGCGCCAAAAGCGGCACAGCTCCCGAACTCCCAGCACCAGCAGGGGCACCATCACCAGGGCGGCGACGGCGATACCCGGGTATGACAGGTGCATCGTTACCGAGGTGCCCACCGTACTGGTGAGCCCCAGTGCCGGCCCCGGAACGGTGCCGACGCCGAACAGGTACATCAGGGTGTAGCCGACCCAGAGGACCACATACAACGCCTGGGCCGAGCCACCGTAGAGACCCAGCCATGGGACCTTCTCGATGAAGCGGTCGATGGCCGCGAGCTGGCAGATGCGCTTGCCGGCGAAAGACGTGGGGAGCCAGTGCCCGGTCTGGCCGTGCAGCCAGATCAGCCACAGGCCCACCGGGATTGCCACCAGCACCGCCGCCAGCGCCCAGCGGCCCCACACAGCACGCCCGCCGGCCCGGACACGAAGCACCTCGGCGATGAAAACCGCCGGCAGCAGGGCCAGACCGTCCGGCCGGCACAGAGTGGTCAGGCCGATGCCGATCCCCATCGCTCCATAGCGGCCACGCCCGTAGGCAACCAGGCTGCACAGCGCCAGTGCCAGGCAAAGCGTGGTCTCCATCCCGGACACGGCGAACCACAGCATATTGCCCGAAAGCGCGCACAGAAGACCGGTGCCCAGGGCCATGTCCTCGGCATGCCGCGACAGCGTGCGCCGGAAGGTGGGCAGCACCAACTCGTGCACACAGAGCGCACAGACCAACACCGACATGATGCCCAAAAACAGCGCACCGGTCTCAGGGGTGATACCGATCTTGATCCCACCCGCCAGGAGTAGGACCCAGAGCAGACTCGTGGTCCCCAGACCGCGGAACTCGTTCAGGTTGAACTCCATCCGCCCGGTGGCGGCGAAGTTCTTGGCATACTGAAAATGGATGTACGAGTCATCCATGGGGAACTCAGGCGCCATGACGCTGAGCACCATTCCCGCTCCCAGGAGCGTGGCCAGCCCGAGCAGTAACGTGCCGCGCCAGGTAATGCCCGTGGGAGGGGGAGCGTCTGGGGAGACGAGACGACCTGTGTCGGTGCTGGCCATTGGTGCTCTGTACCACCTGCAGTCGATGAACGCGTACGGATTCGCGCCACGGCGGCCCGTAGTGTAGCAGACACCGGGGCCGGAGGCGAATCCTCGCCCCCCATCCGCCATTGGCCGTTGGTCTTCCGCAGTGATGGAGGGGCGCAATGCGCGGCCCTTACACTGCACACTGCGCAGCGCCGTCCGCACACCTGGCCCAGCGGCCGCCGCCACCCACTCGCCCGGTCGTTCGGCCAGGAAGGCCGCGGGTGAGGAGCCGTTCGCCGTCCGGTCCGGAGGACCGTTGATGCCGCGCAGCGGCGTCGCCCAGCGACGGG
>CAYRFY010000983.1:0-2025 GCA_964423635.1 uncultured Armatimonadia bacterium
CTCCGTGGGGACGCAGTACGCCGAGCTGTGGGTCCACGGCACCCAGGTCACCCAGGCGACGCCGCCGATCAACTCATTCTTCGTGTTCATCATCCTCGTGGTGGTGATGAACACGATCTTGTGGCTGGTGGGCCGGCACCTTGCCCTGCGCCGCGGCGAGCTGCTGCTCATCTACTCCATGCTCGTGACGGTAGGCGGCCTGGTGGGCATCGGCCTGGTGCACTTCATCCCCTCGATGACCACCGCCCCCATCTACTACGGCTCGCCCGAGAACGGCTGGGAGGACGCCTTCTTCCAGTATCTGCCCACCTCGGACTGGTTTGCTCCTCACGATGAGCTGGTCATCAAGTACCTGCACGAGGGCATGCCGCCCACCTGGACGGTGCCCTGGGGCGCCTGGTGGCGGCCGATCCTGACCTGGACCTTGCTGGGAACGCTCATGGCCTGGTGCAGCCTGTGCATCTGCGCGATCCTGCGCAAGCAGTGGGTGGAGCAAGAGCGCCTGATCTTCCCGCTCAACTACGTCCCGCTGGCCATGACCGATCCGGCCCACGCCGCGGTCCCCACGGCCCTCCACCCCTTCTTCCGGGATGGACTGATGTGGCTCGGCTTCGCGGTACCCACGGTTCTGCATGCCTTCAACAGCATGCACTGTTACTTTCCGCAGATTCCCGCCCTGAATCTGCGCAATATCCCCATGGATCAGGGCCTGACCGCCATGCCGTGGCGTGCGATGAGACCGATTGCCATCTGGATCTACCCCATGGGCATTGGCCTGAGCTATCTGCTGTCGCGCGATATCTCCTTCAGTCTGTGGTTCTTCTACTGGCTGGGGAAGCTGGAGCTTGCGGTGGGCGGCATGATCGGGATGACCTCCTCCCGTGGCGGTCCCTTCGGGGGCTTTCCGTTCCTGGAGGAGCAATGCGCCGGCGCGCTATTGCTCCTGACCGCTTCGGGCCTGTGGGTGGCGCGGGGGCATCTGAGGAAGCTGTGGCGGGCGGCGGTAGCGAGCCTCACCGACGAGGGTGACTGGCGGAACGAGATCCTCTCGCCGAGGGTGGCGGTCTTCGGGCTGCTGCTGGGCCTGGGCGGGATCCTGTGGTGGTGGCGGGTGGCGGGGCTGTCCTACGTGGGCTCCGGGCTGTACTTCCTGGTCTGGTTCGGCTACACCATCGGCCTGACGCGCATCGTCTGCGAGGGCGGAACGGTCTGGATCGGCACCCCGCTGGGGCCGCGAGACCTGATCAAGACCTTCATCGGCACCGGAGGTCTGACGCCCCGGGACTGGACGATGCTGTCACACCTGCGCTGGCTGGAGCACGACTGGCGCTGCCTGATGATGCCCAACATCATGAGCAGTTTCAAGTTGGCCGAGACCGAGGAGCTCAAGCCCCGTGGGCTGGCGCTTTCCATGATGGTCGCGGTGGTCGTCGCGGCGCTGGTGAGCTTTGCCACGGTGATCCGCCAGGCGTATACCTTCTCCGGAGGTGGCATCGGCCTGAGCACCTGGCGCTTCGTGGGCGTGCCGCAGGAGCCCTTCCGCGCCCTGACGGGGATCCTGCAGACCGCGACCCCGCCCAACGCCATGCGCATCTGGTTCACCCTGGGCGGCGGCCTGGTGATGCTGGCTCTGACCGCCATGCGCGCGAACTTCTCCTGGTGGCCCCTGCACCCCATCGGCTATCCGATGGCCAGCACCTTTGCCATGCGGAATATGTGGTTTTCGGCCCTGGTGGCCTGGGTCATCAAGACCGTCATGCTCCGCTACGGAGGCGTGAAGACCTACGAACGCAGCCGGTCCTTCTTCCTGGGCCTGATCCTGGGCGACTTCCTCAACATCGGTCTGTGGCTGGTAGTGGAGGCCTTCACAGGCGTGCAGGACCACTTCCTGTACCCGTGAGCGACGGACGGCCACGGCCACGGCGCCGTAGCCGTTGCCTTTGCCGCCTCCCTCACCACCCCACCCTCAGACACTTCACCTCAAACGGCCTCAACCCGACCATCCGCCCCGTGGCCTTGCCTTCT
>CAYRFY010000984.1:0-2007 GCA_964423635.1 uncultured Armatimonadia bacterium
CCGTTCCGGACGCGGGAATGGCGAAATGCGGCCCCATTGCGTTCATGCATAATGTGAGTTTCCAGCCCGACTCGGCGGTCGGGTTCGACCGCCGCACGGCCATCCGCGCCGCTGCCGTGCCGCTCACCTCTCCCAGCCCGCGTGGCGGGCGTCCGGGAGAGGTCTCCGCGACGGCCCGAAGGGCTGGAGCAGAGGGTGAGGGGGGCCGGCACCCCGCTCACGTCAACGACGCCTCACCCCCCGGCCCTTCGGGCCGCCCCCCTCTCCCTTACTCGCCGGCACGGCCGGCGAGACGGGAGGAGGGGGGCCAAGACCGCGCTGAGAGATCGGTTGGGCGCCGGTAGACCGCGACGGCAGGAGGGGCACGATAGCGCCCGGTAACGACGCGGCCCTAGCGCCCTAATCGTCTCCGAGGATCACCACCGCCACCGCGCCGCGGGTCACATCGATCTCCACTTGCTCCCCCGTGGCGCGATTGCTCAGGCCGCGCGTCCCCAGCTCCAGTGCCTCGCTCAGCTCCCACTGGAGCCCGTGAGTGACCAGCTCCACATCACCGGTGAGCGAGACCAAAGAGACCCGCGCGCCCACGGGTACCGCGAACCGGCGCCTGCCACGGACCACCTCGAGGAGGCTCGCGTCATCCATGATGCGCAGACGGACGCGGTCCACGTAGGCCGCCAACAGGGCGATGTTGCCCAGTGTGTGGTCCAGGCGCCCACCCAGCGCCCCCAGGAGCGTGATACACGTCGCGCCCCGCTCCAGACAGGCCAGGATGGCCTTTTCGCTGTCGGAGTTGTGCTGAACCTCGTGGGGCCCGGCGTCCAGCAGCGGCGCGCTGACGGAGGCTTCGCCCAGCGAGTCCATGTCACCCACCACCAGGTCGATGGCAACGCCGAGGCCCTCCAGCCAGGAGGCGACGCCGTCGGTGCAGACTACGAGATCGGCCCCGGCGATCTCCCGGCGCAGCAGCTTCTCGGATGGTGGGTCCCCGTGGCAGATAATCAGCGCGTTCACCGTGTGGGTCTCCATGAAGGCCGTTGGCCGTTGGCCGTCGCGTAGGTCGGGCTTTCCAGCCCGACTCCGTGCCGTTATCCGTTATCCGTTATCCGTTGGCCGTTTCACCTCTCCCAGGCCCGAAGGGCCGACTGGGAGGGTCTGCAGACCCCTGGGGGCGCTTGCGGGTGAGGGGAAATCCCACCCAGCCGACGACGGAGACAGGCCGTTGGCCGTTCGCCGTAGCCCTCTCCTGAGCGGTGTTTGCGAAGGAGAGGGAAAGCGGGTCCCGCCACCGGGACCCGCAGGGAGCGGCGCCGTTTGCCGTTGCCGTCCCCGCCGTCCCTGTCACCTGTCCCCTGCCGTCCTCACGGCTGGAACTCCGGCAGCGTCGTGATCCCCATTGCCGTCGTGGCTCCCGACTGTATGGCGGTGGTCTTGTACCACTTGGCGTGCCCGTCGGCGAACATGAAGGTGTCGCCCTCGTTATGCCGGCCGCGGAGCACGTCGCGGTCGAAGTCTCCCGCCCAATCGGGGCTGTCGAGGGTGTTGAAGCGTCCGCCATAGCCCGCCGTGAGCCAGTCGGAGCTGTCGTCCCACAGCATGGCACACTGCGACGGCGCCGCCACAGCGGCCATGGTCAGTACGTCGTAGTAGCCCCAGGCGGGCAGGTCCATGCCGAAGCGCCTATTCCAGCAGTAGCTCTGAAGTATGGGCCGGCAGCCGGGGAAGTCTACATTCGGGGGACGCGAGTCCGACGGGCAGGCGTACACCTGCTGATTGCCCACGTAGGGCATGAGCCGATTGGGCCAGGTGAGCGGGATCTGTGCCGCCGTCCCCGCTCCGGAGGAGGCGTCCTGATAGTTGATGGGATAGGTCTCGTCGTAGTCCTGGGCGTACAGAAGTACGCTGGTGCCGAGCTGTTTGAGATTGCTCAGGCATGCCGTCTGCCTGGCCTTCTCACGTGCCCGGGCAAAGACCGGGAAGAGGATGGCTGCGAGGATGGCGATGATG
>CAYRFY010000985.1:0-2003 GCA_964423635.1 uncultured Armatimonadia bacterium
TCTTGTGTCAAGCGAATTATATGACGAAGTTATACGACAGGCTCTCCAGGCCCGCCAGCCGTTGTCGTTGGCCGTTCACCCCATCAGGGGCGGCACCCCGCCTTGCGGGACGGCCGGCATTGTGTCGCCCCTCCGGGGCTCGGGTGTGCGCGATGGGCTGGAAACGGGGGCTCACGCCCCCGCCTGTCTGTGTTTCGCCCCTGACGGGGCGGACGACGACGGAACACGGCCTGCGCCCCGTCTCGCCCGCCGTCGGGGGGTGTCGTTTGCCGTACGGCCCCGGAGGGGCCATACATAACCAGGCGGGGGCGTAAGCCCCCGTCGAGGCGCCGCCACCTGTCCCGAGCCCCGGAGGGGCGGCACCCGCCTTGCGGGACGGCCGGCCCTTGTGTCGCCCCTCCGGGGCTCGGGTGTGCGCGATGGGCTGGAAACGGGGGCTCACGCCCCCGCCTGTCTGTGTTTCGCCCCTGACGGGGCGGGACGGCAAACGGCAAACGACAACGGCGATGCGGGTCCCGCTCAGCGGCGACCCGCGGTCCCAGGAACGGCAAACCACAACGACACGCGCCACGGCCGTTCCCGCCGTTTCGCGCCACGAACCACGCGCCACGCGCCACGCGCCACGGCCGTTTCCCGTTCCCGTTCCACCTATGACCGCTACGGAGCCACGACCATGCCCATGACCCAGCGCGAGCGTATCCTTGCCGTCTACCGCGGACAGACCCCGGACGTCGTCCCCTTCATGCTCGACCTCTCCCACTGGTTCTATCACAAGCACTCGCTCCCCTGGGACCTCAGCGTCGCCTACGAGGCCCCCGAGGAGGAGCTCATCGCCTACCACAAGGCCAACGGCGTGGGCTTCTACATCCCCAACCTGGCCCCGTTCTACCAGACCCGCTACGCCGCGGACGTGGAGGCCACCGCCGAGAAGCTCACCGTCCACGGGCTGCCGGCCATCACCTGGCGCCTTCATACCCCCCTCGGGACCCTCGAGCGCACCAGGGTCTGGGAGCCGGGAAGCTACTCCTGGGGCATCCGGGACTGGGGGGTGAAGACGGAGCAGGACCTGCGCATCCTGGGCTACGCCATGGGTGGACGCGAGTTCAGCTCGGACTGGCGGGTGTACCGCGACTGGGCGGACTGCGTGGGCGACTGCGGCGTGCTGTACCTGTCATTGGGCTACAGCGCCATGGGCTACCTGCTCAGCCTCTGGATGGGCATCGAGGGCACGATGTACGCCCTCAGCGACTGGCCGGACACGATGCGGGAGGTGGTGGAGCAGATCAACGCGGCGAACCTGCGTCTGGTGGACCTGGCCGCACAGTCGCCGGCGGAGGTGGCGATCCTCGGCGACAACTTCTCCACCGATATCCAGTCGCCACGGTTCTTCGCCGAGTGGTCGGCGCCGTACTACGAGGAGGCCATCGGGCGTCTGCACGCGGCGGGGAAGTGTGCCGCGCTGCACATCGACGGCCGGCTGCAGGGCGGGCTGCGGATGCTGGCGCAGGTGGGGGCCGACTGCGCCGATGCCGTGACCCCGCCGCCGATGGGAGACCTCGACGCCGCCGCATGCCGGGCCGAGGCCGGCCCGGAGCTGATCCTCTCCGGCGGCGTCTCCCCGGACCTGTGGCTCCCGCAGGCGGATCTCAAGCGGTTCGAGCAGGCCGTGACCGACTGGCTCGCTACCAAGGGGAGCAGCCCGCGGCTGATCGCCAATGCGGGCGACCAGGTGCCGCCGAAGGCTGAGGAGGCCCGGATCGGGCTGATGCGGGAGATGGTGGAGCAGTACGGGAGGTACTAAGGTTGGTGGCCTCCTGTGCCCGGACTGAAGTCCGGGCCTGAGAGACGCCGCTACGCGGCGCCACGCGGTCCTTCGGACCTGACGGCGGACGGCGGACGGCGGACGGCGCGGAGGGGTTGGTGGCCTCCTGTGCCCGGACTGATGGTAATCAATTAAATAACTTGCATTTTCGGACCCAGGCGGGGTACACTGGGGCCATCCT
>CAYRFY010000986.1:0-1992 GCA_964423635.1 uncultured Armatimonadia bacterium
GCCGCTATCCTGTCCATCCGCCGTTATCCTGTCTATCCTGTAAAGCCTTCGTCGTTGTCGTCGACTCGCGACTCGCGACCCGCCCAGAACCCACAAGCCCCCGGACCGGGAGGTCGCGGGGGCGGGACATGGGGGAGACCTGTGGCATCAGCGGCGCCTGGACCCGATCACCTGGTGTCTCTGGCCGCCTTCTGCGCACGCTTCGTGGCGGCCCTATCCAGGGGCCTGAGATGGTCATGGGCGTACTTGCGGAATGTCGAGACCTCCGACTGCGTGAGCAATCCGGCCTTTGCCATCCTCTCCACCACGTGTTCGACGCGGCAGACCGCGACGCCCTCCGCAGCGGCCAGGTTCTCCAGAGGGCCGTCGCGAGTGGCCAGGGTCATCCCCCGGGTCTTGGCGACGGCAAGGCAGTAGGCATCGGTCACCGACACAGCCAGGCAGCGCCGTCGGTATTCCATTGCTAGCTGCATCTGCTCCGGCGTTACGGTCTCCACCGACACCCCGGATGCTCGGACTTCGGCCTCTGTCGGCCTCTCGCGCAGTTCCCTGAGAACAGCCTCCAGCGTACACAGGGCGTCTGACGCCCCCGCGACCTTGAGCGCAATTCCGCATCTGCCCAGATGGAACCAGACCGCGCTGTCCACGACGATGCACATGAATGCAGACCTCAGACCGCGTAGGTGTCTGCGACCTCTGCGATCGACTTGCCCGCCAATTCCGCAGCTCGCGACAGCGTCACAAGCCCTCTGGACAGGGCCTGTCCAAGCAGTTCCTCGTGCTTGCCTGGTTTCTCTGTCGTCACCGGGTTGGGCTCTCGCGTCCACCACCCGCTCCGCTTGATGTCGATCCACATCGCCGTCTGCGTCGCATCGTCGATGAGCCCGCACTGCCCGGCCCGGTGCACCAGGCACTGCAGCGATGCCCCATAGAGCGACTTGAGTGCCAGTAGATCCGAAAGCCCCACTCGCCTGGTGCCCTCCATCTGGGAAAGCAGCGACTCGCGGGGAATCAGCAATGCTCCCGCGAAGCGGTTGGCCAGGTTCTCTTCATCGAAGCCGCTGTCAATCGCTTCCCGCATGTCCAGAATGATATGGCCCAGCTCGTGTGCCAGCGTGAAGCGTTGGCGGTCTCCGGGGAAGGTCCCGTTGTGCAGGTAGACGGCGTAGGGGACCCCCCGGGCCCAACCTGCAAGTCCGTCGAACCTGTCGGACTGTACATCCACGCTGATGGGGACGATCCGGAGCTCGATAGCCTCGGCGACATGCACCATACTCGGGACCGGGGCCTCGCCGAGACCCAGGCGAACCCGCAGCCTGTCGGCGGCCTTCTCCGCATCCTCGGGGCACTGAACCGCATACGTCGGCGCGGCGAGCTCGGGCGGAGCGTCACCATAGAGTATCTCTTCCAGGATCAGCCGCCGCTCGATACCATCCTGCGCCAAAGCCACCAACCGGTTCCAGGTCTTGGCCGGCATGCCCTTGCGCTTGCGGCATTGAGCAACGCCGAGATCAACCAGCGAAGGGCGGAACATGAAGTCCAGCGTCATGCCCGTTGCGGACGCGATCCGATCCAGGACATCCGGGGACGGAGTAGCCTGACTGTGCTCGTACTTCGACACAGATTGCGCGGTGACGCCAATGCGGCTTGCCAGAGCGTCCATGCTCAGGCCGGCCTGCTTTCGCGCCAGTCTGATGCGCTCGCTCAGGGGCAACCGGACCCCTCCTTTCGCTGGTTGATATTCTACATGGAGTATCTCTATTTGTCAACCGACTTCACCGACACGCGACGGCCGGACCTGCTCCCGCCCTGAGCGATCGGCGTCTTGCCCACTCGCCGTCTTCCGTGCTCTCCGTCGTTCTCCGCCGTTCTCTGTGCTACGCCGTTGCCGTCCTCCGCGGTTGCCGCCGCCCTGCAGGAGCGCTATCCGCCGCTAGCCTGTCCATCCGCCGTTATCCTGTCTATCCTGTTAAGCCTTCGTCGTTGTCGTCG
>CAYRFY010000987.1:0-1991 GCA_964423635.1 uncultured Armatimonadia bacterium
CGGAGCTCCAGAATGACAGAAACCGGGCCGGCCGGACTTTTCGGCCGGACCTCTAGATGGCCGTCGCCCGTTTGTAGAGATAATACACCAGTGCGGCGGCCGCCACGAGATAGCACGTATTGGCGTAGATGGGGTGGAACTGACTCACTACGCCCAGCAAAACCCCCACGGCAGTGGCCGCGATCACTACCGTCAGCAGGTAGCGTCGGCCCCTGTCGCCCCGGAAGACCTCGATGATCTCCCACACCCCCGGAAGCGTGGAGCCACAGTTGCGGCAATAGCGTGCATCGGCGGGGTTGTCCTCTGTGCAGTCGGGGCACAGCTTGCGCCTGCCGCCCTCGGCGGCCAGGGTCCGGCAGCGCTTGGCCTTGTGCCGGGTGTCCCGGTCGCCGCTGATCTCATAGTGCTTTTCGTAGAACTCGGCGGCCAGGTCGTAGTGGCAGCGCTTGCGGTAGATGTCGCCCAGCCTCTCGTAGGAGTAGGGGATCTCGGGACGATGCTTGATGGTGTCCAGATGGCGCCGGATATCCTCTTCCTCCATCTGGTCCAGCGCCCGGCGTTCAGCCACACGCCGCATCAGGGGGAAACCGATGGCAAGCCCCGCCGCCAGGATGATGCCGCTGCGGCCGAAGGGAGGGACATTGGCCATGCCCAGGAGCACCAGACCCATCAGGCCCCCGGCATAGAGGACAAACTCCAGGGGCGTGATGTCCTTCATGATCATCAGGCCCAACAGCCCCCATACGCAGGCACCGACGATGAGCAGCCCGCCCACAAGCAGGGCCCCCGCGATGATCCCGCCGCCGACGGAGTCCAGTGGCAAGCTTACCGCCCCCTGTGATCGACTGCCCAAATCCGCGTCCCGGCGCCCCGGCCGGCGGAGGCCGCGGGCCTCTCGTCTTGCGGCGGTCGTCGAGCCTACGCTGGGCCCGATCCCCTGTGCGCATGGGTGAGGACATGGAGGCGTGGCCGAAAAGTCCGGCCGGCCCGGCTCATGTGATTCTGAGCCTCAATCTCGCGCAGCGAGATAGCGGAGAATCTCATTGAATGCCGGGAGATTCTTCGAGTTGCTTCCTCCGGAAGCGGACGCTCTCAAAATGACATTCCCATGCGCATCTGAGCTTGCCGGCCGGGACTCTAGCCCAGTCCGTAGATGCTGGCTCCCCGGGCGGCCAATGTCTTGCGCACCTGCCCTGTATCTACGCTCCGGATGTCCGCGGCGTTGAGAGCGCATAGCGCCGCGGCCACTCCCGCCGCTTCTCCATTGCACGCGGCGATGGGCATGACCCGGTGCGAGGAATGGGCCTCGTGGTCCGAGGAGATCGGCCGGCCCGCTACCAGCAGGTTATCAAACCCCTCGGGGCACAGGCACCGATAGGGGATATCGTAGGCCTCGCCGGGCGGCAGATGCTTGATGACCGTGCCGGTCCCGGCGGGGTTGTGGATGTCCACGTCATACGCCCCCCGGGCGATGCCGTCGTCGAACTTGCGCGCCGCCAGCACGTCCTCGGCCGTCAGCACGTAGTCGCCCATGATGCGCCGCGATTCGCGGACCCCGATCTGCGTCGGGACCGCAGAGATCCAGGCGTCGGCAAACCCCGGCACGCGCTCCTTGAGGAACCGCGCCATCTGCGCCACCTGCCGCCGCCCCTCGAGCTCCGCCGTGCTCAGGTCCGTCGAATCCGTGGCGTCGAGTTTCACGATGCGAGTGGTGTTGAAGTGAATCTCGCCCGGGCGGGTAGTGTAGAAGAACAGCACGTTCTCGCGGGGGTTCTCCACGGCGCCTTCGGCCCTGGCCGCGTCGTACAGGGCGTTGATCTCCGGCCGCGAGGGCATGGCGTCCTCGTCCACACCGGCCATGCGGAAGTTGGTGGTCATCGGCTGGCAAAACCCGTCCTCGTCTCGGCCCTGCTGGAACGGGGCGCCGGCGAAGTAGGCCAGGTCGGCGTCGCCCGTGGCGTCGATGAAGACATCGGCCGCCACCGGCCGCA
>CAYRFY010000988.1:0-1989 GCA_964423635.1 uncultured Armatimonadia bacterium
CATGGGAGTGTCATTCTGAGAGCGTCCGCTCCCGGAGGGAGCAGCTCGAAGAATCCCCAGGCATTCAACGGGATTCTTCGCTATCTCGCTATGCGAGATTGACGCTCAGGATGACATCTTAACGCCAAGGCCGGCTTTTCGGCCACGCTTCTAGCTCACATGATGCATGAACGCATTCGGGCCACATTGCGCCGTTGTCGCGTCTGGAACGGTCGAGGTACTGCCGTTCTCCCCCCTCCTCCCGTCTCCGCCTGCCGTTTGGCGGAGTAAGGGAGAGGGGGGCCGGGGGGGTGAGGCGACGTGAATCGGCGCCCGCCCGGAACCTGCATAATCTGAGTTCTAGGCGCGGCGAGACCCGTCTCCATCCCGCCAGGAGCATCCCAGGGGGCGGCCGAAGCCGACCAGACCCTCTTTCCGAGGTGGTGCCATGAGTCTCATCGGTATGGACATCGGGAGCACGAACTGCAAGGCGATCCTGTTCGACGCCGAGGGCGGACAGCTCGCCTCGGCCTCGCGCGAGTACCCCGAGGTCTATCCGGGCCCCGCCATGCTGGAGCTCGACCCGGAGTTGGTCTGGAACGCCATCCTGGAGGTGCTTCGCTCCGTGGCCTCGGAGGCGGGCGCGGACCCGGTGCGGGCCGTATGTTTCTCCTCGCTGGGCGAGGCCTTCACACCCGTGGCGTCCGACGGCGGCTTTCTGCACAACACCATCTGCTCGGCGGACAACCGGGCGGTGGCGCAGTCCGACGGCTGGCACGAGACCCTCGGCGCCCCGCGGGTGTTCGAGATCACCGGGATGCCGCTTCATCCCAGCTACACGCTGAACAAGATCATGTGGCTGCGGGAGCACCGGCCGGACATCTACCGCAGTATCTACAAGTGCCTGTTGTGGCCGGAGATCGTGCACCTGCGCCTGGGCCTGGAGCCCCGCCTGGACTGGACGCTGGCTGGACGCACCATGGCCTTCGACGTGGTGAACAAGTGCTGGGCTTCCGAGGTGCTAGAGGCCGCCGACGTGTCTCCCGAGTTCCTGGCCACCCCGATTCGGCCGGGCGATGTAGTGGGCGAGCTCGGGCGGCAGGGCGCGGCGCTCACCGGCCTGCCCCCGGGTTGCCTGGTGGTCGCCGGCGGCCACGATCAGCCCATGAACGCCCTGGGCGCCGGGGTCATCCGGGAGGGCATGGCCGTCGACGGGATGGGCACCGTGGAGTGCGTCACCGTCGCCTTCGAACAGCCCGTGCTCACCGAGACCATGCGCACCCACAACTACTGCTGCTACCCACACGCCCACGCCGATCTCTACGCCAGCCTGGCCTTCACCTATACCAGCGGCGCGATCCTGCGCTGGTTCCGAGACCAATTCGGCCGGGCCGAGGTGGCCGCCGCCCGGACGGAGGGGCGCGATGTGTATGAGGTCTTGCTCGCCGACCTCCCCGCAGACCCCACCGGGCTGTATCTCGTCCCCTATCTGGCCGGCTCCGGCACCCCTTACATGGATCCCCTGGCCAAGGGGGTCCTGGTCGGCCTCACCCTGGGCTGTGACCGCAAGACCTTCATCAAGGGTCTGCTGGAGGGCACCTGCTACGAGCTGGCCCTGAACGTGCAGGGGCTGGCGGACGCCGGAGTGTCCATCGGCAGGCTTCGCTGCACCGGCGGGGGCAGCCGCAGCCCGTACTGGCTGCAACTGAAGGCCGACATCACCGGGCACGAGTGCGTGACTCTCAATGTCAGCGAAAGCGGCTGTCAGGCGGCGGCGATGCTGGCCGGAGTGCAGGCCGGGGTATACGCCTCCGTGGAGGAGGCCGTGGGCCTGCTGGTCAAGGAGAACGCCTGCTTCGAGCCACGGCCGGCGGAGCATCAACGCTACAGGGAGCACTTCGAGATCTACCGCGACATCTGGCCGGCGGTGCGCGATGTGGTTCACCAGATGAGATAGCCGGCCCTCGGGCCACCGCGGAGACCTCTGCGTACCGCCGCCCGACACCGAGC
>CAYRFY010000989.1:0-1985 GCA_964423635.1 uncultured Armatimonadia bacterium
CCGGGGGGGTGAGGCGACGTGAATCGGCGCTTGCCCGGAACCTGCATAATCTGAGCTCTAGCCCGGCAGCTCGCCCCGTAGAACCTCTTTGTCGGTGCCTGTGATTCTGACCGTCCGGATCGTACCTCGTAGCGTCTGGGGGCCGGCGAGTTCCACCCGCAGGTAGTTGTCGCACATGCCCTGCAAAAGCCCGCACCCATCGGGCACCGGGCGCTCGATCACGGCCGGCAAAACGGCACCAATCATACTATTCGCGAAGGTGCAGCGCTTGGCCTCCGAAAGGTCGCGCAGCACGTGGTTGCGGGCGAGCTTCACCTCCGGCGCAACCTGCCTCGGCATCACGGCGGCGGGGGTGCCGGGGCGGGGCGAGTAGGTGAAGGCATGTAGATAGCTCAGAGGCGTCTCGCGGACGAACTGCTCGGTCTGGGCGAACTCCTCCTCCGTCTCACCGGGGAAGCCTACCATCACGTCCGCTCCCAGGCCGGTGAGCGGCGCCGCCTGCTTCACGCGGTCCGCAAGATCGCGATAGTAGCCCGCATCGTAGGGACGTCCCATACGGGCAAGCACCGCGTCGCATCCACTTTGCAGAGGGATGTGCAGATGGCGGCAGACCCGGGGGTGATGGGCGACCAGGTCGATGAGGGCCTCGTCCACCTCGCGCGGCTCGATGGAGCTCAGACGAATGCGGCCCAGGCCGGGAAGCTCGCACAACTCGGCGACCAGCGCACTGAGCGATATGCCGTCGGAGAGGTCCTCCCCGTACTTGCCCAGATGGATCCCGATGAGCACCACCTCGGGATGGCCGGCATCCACCAGGCGTTGCACCTGCTGAGCGACCTCGTCCCGGGGCACACTGCGGCTGGTGCCTCTGGCCCGGGGGATGATGCAGTAGGTGCAGTGGGCGTCACAGCCCTCCTGGACCTTGACGAAGGCCCGGGTATGGTCGGAGAAGTCGTCGATCATCTCGCCCCGGCCGCCGTAGGTGGCGTGAGACGACAGCAGGCCACTGTCGGCCAGCCCGAAGCGGTCACCCACGCGCCCGGCGATGAGGCGCACCAGATCGCCCTTCTGCCGGTTGCCGGCTACCAGGTCGGCCTCGGGGATGGCCTTTAGGGCCTCGGGGTTGACTTCGGCGTAGCACCCGGTGACGGCGACGAAGGCCTCGGGGTTGAGCTTCCTGGCGTGGCGGATGAGCCGCCGGCAATCGCGGTCCGTGCGGGCCGTGACGGTGCAGCTATTGACCACGTAGATGTCGGCGGGGCTCTCGAAGGGGACGATATGACAACCCAGGGCACAGAGTTGCTGCCGAATCTGCTCGCTCTCGAACTGGTTGAGTTTGCACCCCAGGGTCTTGATGGCCGCTGTGGGCCTGGCCGCGTCAGTCATGGGAACATCCGCCATCAGCTAGAAACAGACGATCGGCCTCTAGGCGCCACTCAGACCAGACGCATCCGTACCGGCCGCAAGCAGCGGCCCGGCAGCGTCTGTAGTGGCACTGCACCGTCGGAAGAGCTCCGTGAGACTTGGGCGATCCCCGCGCGTCCCGCACTCAATGTCACCACACAAGGCACAACGGCCGGGCTCTGCCCGGCCGTCCTTGCACACCAACGCAATCAGCAGAATGCGCCCGGTTACTCTACCCGGCCTTGCGAATCTTGCCGGCCTTGATGCAAGATGTGCACACGCGCACGTGGCGGGTGCCGGCGTCGGTCATGATGCGCACGCGCTGCAAGTTGGGCAGCCAGCGGCGCTTGGTGTGCCGGTACGAGTTACTGACGTTGTGACCCGTGCCGGGCTTCTTCCCACACACATAGCAGACTTTGGACACGAAACCCATTCCCTCCGTAAGGCGCACGCAGCGGCACGCCGCATGTAGCGAGGTGATACAATAGCACAACGGCCCGGAGGGTGCAAGGGCTGCTTACCAACTGGTTACGTTCCCTCTTTTGTGTAAGGGCCGTTGTGTGGGCCGTTGTGCTGTTGTG
>CAYRFY010000990.1:0-1982 GCA_964423635.1 uncultured Armatimonadia bacterium
TCGCTAGGCGACGCCGCTTTCGCGGCATCAACGGTCCTCCGGACCGTACGGCCAAAGGCGAACGGCGCCGCTCGCTGCGGGTCCCGCGGCCCGCCGTCTTCGTTAGACGGCTCGACGGGCTG
This sequence comes from uncultured Armatimonadia bacterium, assembly GCA_964423635.1. GTDB lineage: Bacteria > Armatimonadota > Zipacnadia > Zipacnadales > JABUFB01 > CAYRFY01. The sequence continues at coordinate 123 of CAYRFY010000990.1, forward strand.
AAGCCCGTCGCTAGGCGACGCCGCTTTCGCGGCATCAACGGTCCTCCGGACCGTACGGCCAACGGCGAACGGCGCCGCTCCCTACGGCGAAACGACCGTGGCGCGTGATTCGTGGCGCGGTGTGGCGCGAAACGGCGAACGGCATACGGCGGACGGCGACGGGACGCCGCGCGTACCGACAGATGACATGCCAACGGAGACACTCATCGTGATCATCGACTGCCACGTGCACATCCACCAGTATTACAGGGACCTTGAGGACTGCGGGGGCTCCTTGCTTCCCGCCGCCGACCGCATGGGCATCGACAAGCTCTGTGTGTCCGTACTCCTGGGGGGTGAACAGCCCACTCCCGAGGACATCGTCAGGTCCAATGACACCGTGATTGAGGCCATCGAGCGCTATCCCGACCGCTATGTGGGCTACTGCTACCTCAACCCCTGCTATCTGCTGCCAAGCCTCGACGAGATCAACCGCTGCATCGTGGACGGCCCGTGCGAGGGGATCAAGCTGTGGGTGGCCATGCACTCCGATCAGCCGAACCTCGACCCCATTGCAGACAGGGCCGCCGAACTGAAAGTGCCTATCCTGCAGCACACCTGGATCAAGACCACCGGGAACCTGGCCAACGAGCCGGAGCCACGGCATCTGGCGACCCTGGCCGCACGGCACCCGGAAGTCAACTTCATCTGCGGCCACAGCGGCGGCAATTGGGAGCGCGGGCTCAAGACCGTGGCCGACCTGCCCAACGTGTATCCCGAACTGACCGGTGGGGACCCGGAGATGGGACAGACGGAGCGGGCGGTGGGGCTGGTGGGCGCCGAGAGAGTGGTGTGGGGCTCGGATGCCGACGGCCGCAGCTTCGCCTCCCAGATGGCCAAGGTCCTCGGCGCCGATATCAGCGAAACTCAGAAAGCCGCCATCCTCGGCGGCAATATGGAGCGGCTCCTGTCACGATGATCATCGACTGCAATGCCAATATCGGCCGCTGGCCCTTCCGCCGTCTGAACTACAGCGATCCCGCCGGGCTGCTCGGGCGTCTGGCACGCTGCGGTATCCGGCAGGCCTGGGCCGGCGCTTTCGAGGCCGTGCTCGCCCGGGACTGCCACATGGAGAACGGCCCCCTGGCCGAAGCCGTCTCCGGCCATGAGGCACTTGTGCCGCTGGCTACGATCAACCCGGAGTTCCCCCGCTGGGAGCAGGACCTCTGTGCCTGTGTCCGCAGCTACGGCTTCCGCGGCATCCGCGTATACCCCAACTACCATCTGTACACGCTGGATGACCCCCGCTTTGAGGCCCTGCTCACCGCCGCTGAGGAGCTGGGCGTGTTCGTCGCCCTGGCCGTACGCATGACCGACGAGCGCCACCATTTCCCGCGCTGCATGATCCCCCCGGTTGACCTGGAGCCTCTGCCCGCCCTGGCGGGCAAGCATCCGCAGCTTCGCATCCTCGTGGTCAACGGCAACAACGGCGATGTGGGACGCATCGCCTCAGCCATCGAGGGGCTGCCGAACCTGTACTTCGAGATGTCGCGTTTCGAGAGCGTCTGCGGCGTGGAGACCGTGGCGCGCAGGATCGGCGTGCACAGAGTGCTCTTTGGGACCCATGCCCCCTACTACTATCCCGAGAGCGCTCTTCTCAAGATCACCCGTGAGTGTTCGTTCACGGCTGCCGAACAAGAGGCGATCCTGGGCGGGAACGCAGAGCAGTTCCTGGCGGGGTGAGCGGCGGCAGTGACGGCGAAGGTCGCGGGGCTCCGGCCCTGCACCCCGCTGCGGCCATGGGCCCCGGGCCCCATCTTTGGCCTGCGGGCGATGCATTGCTCCTCTGCCCTTGTATCTGTCGTCGCAAAGGCGCGGAAG
>CAYRFY010000991.1:0-1976 GCA_964423635.1 uncultured Armatimonadia bacterium
TACGGCGACCACCGAGATCTGCTCACCGGTGATATGGCTTTGCCCGAACAACTCCGGCACTCCGGCTACCAGAAGCGTGGTGACGCCCTCGACCTCGAGGGCGTCGACGACGGCGAAGACCGCTTCGCGCTCGCCGTCGGGGTCGCCGGTGGTCATGGCCAGATCGGCGATGCTGTCGAGGACGACGCGCTTGGCTCCCAGCCTCCGGACCTCGGCCTTGAGCTCATGGATGAGTTTCTCGGCCTGGGTGTCGATGGGCGAGTGGTAGACGACGGAGATCAGCCCTTGCTCCTCGTATGTGGCCATGGAAAGCCCGTACCCGGCCGCCAGCTCGGAGAGCTTATTGGGCGCCTCCTCCATCGTGACGTAGACGCCCTTCTCGCCCATCTCGGCGCCCTGACACAGGAACTGCAGGGCCAGTGTTGTCTTGCCCACTCCGGCGCTGCCCGCGACGAGATAGGAAAAGCCGCAGATTAGTCCGCCTCCCAGCATCTCGTCAAGGCCGGCCACTCCCGTGGCCGTGCGGCACAGGCCGCCTTCCCACTTCATCGTCGGTCGTGGAGCCGGCCGATGTCTGGGATAGACCTTCACGCCGCCCTCGCCCAGCTCCAGCACGTGCTTGCCCGAGATGTGCGGCCCCCCTCGGCTCTTGAGGACCTCGATGAAGCGGCGTCGCTCGTGGCCGTCGACCAGGTCATAGCGCAGGCGGATGACACAGTCGACCAGGTACTCCTCGAAGGGAACCTCGGCCGCGTCGAGGCTCTCCAGCTCCTTGGTGATGACGGAGGTCAGACCGGCACGGCGCAGGCCATTGAGCATGCCGTACGCCACCGTTCTAAGCTCGCGTGCATCGCCGCCCAACTGGCCAAGCTGCGAGACGCTGTCCAGCAGTATCCGGCGGGCTCCCAGCTCCGCGGCCAGTACCTCGATGAACCCGTCGGCCGCCTGCAGTTGGTCCAGGAACACCTGTGGAGAGGTGCAAATCAGCTTCACCTTCTCCTGGCGCTCCAACTCGTCAAGGTCCCAACCCAGATTGGCCGCATCGCGCTTGATCTGCTGCGGGAACTGCTCGAAGGTGATGATGATCCCCGACTCGCCGGCCAGGGCGCCGGTGTAGATGAACTGCACTCCGACTGTGGTCTTCCCGGTCCCGGGCACCCCCTCGATGAGGGTGCAACTCCCCGGCTGAAGGCCGCCTGACAGCAACTGATCCAGTCCTGCAATGCCCGTTGACACTGGCTTGCGCATTAGTTCTGCTCACCACCGGGCGTCGATGATCGTTTTTCCGTGGCCTTCTTCCCTTGCCGAATCTTCACCAGAATGCGGACGATCTCCTTGCGTGCCTCGAAATCCTCTATATACGCCTCGCTGAGCAGGCACAGGATGTTCCACATCTCCGTATCGCGCGCCAGTGCGTAGCAGGTGTACTTGCCGTCCCCGCGCTCGTGGCGTTCCAGGACGCCTGCCGTCGCCAGTCTCTCCAAGGCCGGCTCAACCTCCTCCAGGCCGCGGTGTGTGCGCATGGCGATGCCCAGGGACGTATCGAAGGTGTTGGGGTTCTCCTGATAGAACAGCGCGATGTCCAGACCCACTATGGTCTGCGCTGTCTGTTCGACGAACCGGAGGACTCTGTCGTCCATCGCGCATCCCCTTCGTGATGAACCGGGGAAAGCCCCCGCCCGCGGGGTCCCGCGGGACTGATACTCACCTATTCGACGCCCCGCACCGGCTCACCTTGTGTTTCACACCGGTCTCTGCGGTTCCGGACCCAACGCGGCGGACGTGGGCTCATCGCCGACTCCGTTCAGGCGGTGGAAGGGCAAAGTCCTCCGACGTCGAACTTGTTCGACGATAGCTCAAGCGCCTTTCGGCTAGAAGTCCGGCCGAGAAGCCGGGCCTGCTGTTGAGATGTCATCCTGGAGCGTCTGCGTCACAAGTCCGGGCGGCGCAAGCTCGAGCTTGTGCCGCTTGGGCGA
>CAYRFY010000992.1:0-1966 GCA_964423635.1 uncultured Armatimonadia bacterium
GGGCAGCAACCGTCGCCGCCACCGGCCGCCGACGCGCCCTATCGCAAGAGGCTCCTGGTACACCGGCATGTTGTGGTTGATCTGGAGATACTGGAAGTAGGATGGGTAGTCCCAGACGATGATGTTGGCTCCCAGGGCGCTCCAGCCCTCGAAGGCCGTCGTGATGGCCTCAATGTCACCCACATAGTCGTTGAGCCGCGACCAACGGGCGTCGGTGCAGAGCCAGAAGCAGACGTTGGGCCGGGGCCGGATGGTTTTCGGTGGAGTGACCGTTCCCTGGTAGGCCAGCGTGTTGACCTTCGTGTCCGGATGGTCGTCCTCGATCGCGTCCGCAACCGCGTTGATGAACTCCAGCAGCGGACCCATGAAGCTCCCCTCCGCCTCGGTGAGACGCTTGCAGTCCGGGCAGGTGCAGTACGAGCTGGGGGGCAGGTCGTTGAGCGAGATGTCCAGCACGCGCGTGTCGGGACGGTCGCGCAGTTCCGCCCGGACTTGCCGTATGACCAGGGCAAGAACGCCCGGGTTGCTCAGGCATGGCTGGGCGCGGTTCCTGGTGCCGGCCACTTCGGCGAAGTACTCCGGGTGCTCCTCGAACAGCGACGGGGGCACGTAGCGCTGGAGAGTATGCGCGCCCGGCCAGCCGGGGTGGCCGCCCCACTCCGGCGGAACCTTCGCCCATGCGCCCAGAGTCTTGTTGCGCAAAGACCAGTCCACGTCGAACATCGTGTCGGCATTGTACGGGTCGCGGCGGTCCTCCAGCGCCGGGACGTACGTGCGCTGCACGGGTCGGAACCGCAGCGTCGGTCGCCGGGGAATGCTCTGTGTGCCCGGAGCATACCACCGGCAGCCGAGGTCTTCCTCGAGGAGGCTGTAGACGCCATTGATGACCCCGCGTTGCCGCCCGCCGAGGATGAACAGCGTGTCGCCCCGCACGGTGAGACTGTAGCCGCAACGGCGAAGGTCGGTACCGGCATCGGCGACTCCGGTGCGCGAAGCGAGGCGAGTGTTCCCGATGCTGATCTCATGACCCGTGAACCGGTAGCTGGGGCGCTCAACGACGACCGGGAATGAGGCGCCGGTTATCTCCCCGAGCCATCGAGCCAGGTCTTCAGCGGCCTTCTGCTCCGGCCCGGTCGGGCGACGAGGGACCAGGATCGCGTATTCCGTCTTCTCGTCTTGCGCCAGCGTGAGCAGGGGGCCGACCTCGCCTTGAGGGGCCAGGGAGTTGCGCCATTCGGGGTGAGGCGCAACGTCGGCTGCATGGGCACACAGCGCGGACAGGACTAGCAGCGAAGCGGTGAGGGGAAGGCGCGGCATGTGTGTCACTCCTCTGCGGTCTACGTCGTCAGGCGGGTCGGGGTCCACCCGCCGGGCGTCTACCCGGCCGGCGGCAGCGTCCGCCACAGCCTCCACTCACCGGCGCGGCGGGCAGCCTGCAGCAGTTTCGCGATCTCATCTCGCTCCGCCTCCAGGCGGCGGGCCGGATAGCGCTCCGCGACGCCGGCGAGCCGCGCCTCGGTGTACCGTCGCTCAATGGCATCGCGGTCGAAGGGGAAGCCCGCGAATGCGCGGTGTCGCTGGCGGTACTCGGAGCGCAGTCGCTGCAGGTTGAAGAGGGTCATGAGGTCCAGGGACAGCCTCGCGCGGCGGACCCGCAGGAGCAGTGTTCCATCGCCGCCGCAGGCTGCCTCCGCCTGGTCGAAGAGGGCCTGGCAGCCGGTGATGAGGTCGAGATTCACGAAGCTTTGGAGGGCGTAGTTGCCCACGTGGAAGGCCTGCCGATGTGGGTCGCGGGAGTAGGCCTGCTCGAGACGGGCCACGTACTGGACAATCGCGCCAGACGCCGGGCCGTAGTAGTGGCTGCAGAAGTCCCGGATGAGTTCATCCGCGGTGCGGGTCGGGTCCCACATGGCCTCCATGAGCACCCAGTAGGTCATGTCCGCGTCGCAGTGAATGCCGGAGTTGA
>CAYRFY010000993.1:0-1959 GCA_964423635.1 uncultured Armatimonadia bacterium
GTCTGGGGCCAGAGCCACCCGGCCAGTGTCTCGTTGTACTTCAATGTCGTCATCACGCTGCTACTGCTGGCTCTGGGCAACGCCCTCGTACGCCGGCTCTCTCCCCGGCACGCTCTGGGCCAGGGCGAGCTGGTAGTCATCTACGGCATGCTCACGGTCGTGACGGCGCTGTACGGCCACGACCAGCTCCACAATATGGTGCCCGTGGTGGCGTACCCTGCCTGGCACGCGACTCCGGAGAACGACTGGGAGACGCTGTTTGTCCAGGACATCCCCAACTGGCTGACCGTCAAGGACGAGGACGCGCTGCACGCCTACTTCGATGGTCGCCAGCCCATGCTGCAGTCCCTGCACTGGCGCCCGTGGGCCACTCCGGCCCTGGCCTGGAGCGTCTTCATGCTCCTGATGTGCTGGGTGTTCCTGTGCATGAGCGCCATCGTTAGGCGTCAGTGGACTGAGGAATCCAAGCTCAGCTTCCCCGTGATTCAGTTGCCCCTGGAGTTGACCACACCGCGTCTGGGGCTCATGCGCCGCAGCCTGTTTTGGATCGGTTTCTCGGTCTCCACCTGCACGGCACTGCTCAACGGCCTGCACGTGATCTACCCTCAGGTGCCCACCATCATGGGCGAGACCGCCGGGGCCTGGGACCTTGGCCAGCAGGTGCGCACCATGCCCTGGCGGGCCATCGGCTGGACGCCTCTGGCCGTGTTTCCCTTCGCCGTGGGGCTGGCGTTCTTCATCCCTCTCGATTTGGCGTTCAGCTCCTGGTTCTTCTACGTCTTCTGGAAGGTGGTGCGCATCGGGTCGGCGGCCGTAGGGCTGCAGCAACTCCCCCGGGCACCCTGGGTGGATGAGCAGAACTTCGCCGGCTACCTGGTGCTGGCGGGCAGCTCCTTCTGGGCGACGCGGCATCACATCGCCGCGGCCGTGAGGAAGGCGTTCAGCGGCACCGGGTCCGCTGAGGGCTCAGGCCACGACACCGCCGAGGCCCCGCGCTGGGCGATCTGGGGCGGGCTGCTGGGGATCGCGGGCATCATGGTGTTCTGCCTCCAGGCGGGGATGAGCTTTGCCGGTGCAGGCACGTGGCTCATTCTCTACCTGCTGATCTCCCTGGGCGTCGCCCGCATTCGGGCGGAGCTGGGCTCTCCCGTGCACGACCTGCATTTCATGGGGCCGGAGGTCGCCCTGGTCGAGGCGGCCGGGGCCGGGTTCTGGGGCAAGAAGAACGCCATCATGTACACGTTCTTTTTCGCCTTCACCCGCGCTCAGCGCAGCCACCCCATGCCCAACCAGATCGAGGCGATGAAGCTTGCCTCCGAGGCGGGCATCAACCAGAATGGCCTCGCGCTGGCGCTGATGCTGGCGGCGATTGTCGGCCTCCCTCTGGGCTGGTACGTGATGACGGATGCCTTCTTCCGCAACGGCGGGCAGCCGTCGTATCCGGGACACGGGGCGTGGACGCGCCTGCAGTCATGGCTGGAGGCGCCCTCCGGCACCGACTGGCAGGCCCTGGCGGCGATGGCGATCGGTGGCGCTATGACCGTGGCCCTCACGGCGGTGCGCAGTCGCTACGCCTGGTTTCCCTTCCATCCGGCGGGTTTCGCGGTCTCCGGAACCTGGTCGATGGCCCTGTTTGCCCCCTCGATCCTCGTGAGCTGGCTGATCAAGGCCGTACTCCTGCGCTATGGGGGCATGACCACCTATCGCCCGGCCTCCGTGTTCTTCATGGGCCTGATCGTGGGCGAGTTCCTGATGGGGGTGTTCTGGGGCACACTGGGGATCGTGACCCATCGGACGATGTATAACTTCCTGCCATAGACGCCGTGCTCCCGCCCTGCGGGACCGTTGACTCGCGACTCGTGACCCGCAGACTCGCAGACTCACATCAGGCACGCTGACCGTCCAGTGAGTACCTATCGGCGTTGCGGGTGTGTCGTACCTTGCGGGCCTGGAGACCCG
>CAYRFY010000994.1:0-1951 GCA_964423635.1 uncultured Armatimonadia bacterium
GCTGGAGCAGGCCAGGGCCGCTGTGGCCGCTACCCGCAGCGCCGTGAACAAGGCCCGCAAGGACTTCGACCGCATCCGGGCCCTGGTAGCCGAGGGCGCCATGTCCCAGCAGCAACTGGACGCGGCCACGGCGGCCCTGGACGCCGCGAGCGCGGAGGACAGGAGTGCCACCGAGCGTCTGGCCCTACTTCAGGAGGGCGCCCGGAAGGACGAAATAGTGGCGGCCCGGGCCCGCGTCCGGGCGGCGGTGGCGGCGCGAGAGAAGACGGCACACGCCGTAGCCCTGGCCAAGAAGGGCTCCCGACAGGAGGACATCGACCGCGCGGCGGCCGCGGTCCGCCAGGCGGTGGCCACACACGAGGCCGCTCTGGCACAGGTGAGCCTGGCCCGCGCCGGCGCGCGGCGCGGACAGGAGGAGACCGCACGGCGTCAGGTGGACGAGACACACGCGGCCCTGCAGGTCGCGGAGGCAAACCAGAGGCAGGTGGAGTTGCGCAGGAAAGATGTCGAAGTCGCCCGCGCCCAGGCCCTGCAGGCTCGAGCCAATGTGGACGCGGCCCGGGCGGGCCTGGACAAGTTCCAGGTCCTCGTGCCTGTGGATGGCATCATCGACAAGACCCATATCCGCCCGGGCGAAGTCATCAAGCCCGGGGGCTCCATCGCCACCCTCGTGGACTTCTCCGAGACGTGGGTCACCGTCTACCTTCCCGAGCCGCTGATGCCGCGGATCACCGTCGGCCAGGCGGCACAGGTCACGGTGGACGGCCTCCCCGGCCGGGCCTTCCCCGCCACCGTGCGGCGCATCGCATCGGAGGCGGAGTTCACCCCCAAGTTCGTGCAGACAAAGGACGAGCGGGCCAGAATGGTCTTCGCCGTGGAGCTGGCGGTGGACAACCGCGAGGGGCTCCTCAAGCCGGGCATGCCGGCGGACGCCGTCTTCGCCGCCTCCGGGGGGACGCGATGAGCCGGGAGGCGGTGAGTGTGCGTGGGCTGGCCAGGCGCTTCGGCGACATCCTCGCCGTAGACGGCATCGACCTGTCCGTGGACACGGGAGAGATCGTCGGTCTCGTCGGCCCGGACGGCGCCGGCAAGACCACCACAATGCGCATGCTCTGCGGCATTCTTGCCCCGGACTCGGGGGAGGCGATGGTCGCCGGGGGCGATGTGGTCCGCCGGCCCGAGAGCGTCAAGCCCCACATCGGCTACCTCCCCCAGCGCTTCGCGCTCCACCGCGATCTTACCATCGCCGAGAACATCCACTATATCGCCGAGCTGTACACCGTTCCCCGCGACATCTGGACCCGACGGCGCGACGAACTGCTTGAGATCACGTATCTCTCGCCCTTCTCCGACCGACTGGCCGGCCGACTGTCCGGAGGCATGCGGCAAAAACTCGCCCTGGTCTGCGCCCTCCTGCACCGCCCCCGCGTCCTACTGCTGGATGAGCCTACCACGGGCGTCGACCCGGTCTCCCGCCGGGACTTTTGGCAGATACTCTACGACCTGCCGCGCCAGGGTGTCACCATTCTCATCAGCACCCCGTACATGGACGAGGCCTCGCGCTGCAATACAGTGGCGTTCATGGATGACGGGCGCATCCTGGCTCAGGACACCCCGGACGCCCTCCGCGCCGCTATCCGCGAGACCATCGTGGAAGTCCGCTGCAGGCCGCAACGGACGGCCCGGGAGGTGCTCAAGCGCACGGATGGGGTCACGGGAGTGGAGGTGTTCGGCGACCGGCTACATGTGTCGGCGCGGCCCCAGACCTCCCCCGCCTTCCTGCGCGAGGCCCTCCGGCAGGCCGATGTGGAGTGCACGGACCTGCGTGAGGTCTCCCCCTCGCTGGAAGACGTCTTCGTCGCTTTGGCGGGGCGCGACCGGCCGAAAGGTGGATGACACGGTGGCACTGGCCGTAGAAGTCGACAGGCTGCTCAAGCGGTTCGGCAGGTTC